>NZ_PDDL01000099.1:0-12619 GCF_020833785.1 Kocuria sp. CCUG 69068 | reverse complement strand
GAGCCGGCCGCCGCGCACGCCGGTGCCGCCGAGACCGACCTCCCGTTCGACCAGGAGCCCTCGGACCGGGAGGTGCGCCCGGGCCGCGTGAGCACCACGGTGGTGCCCGGCCCCGAGCCCGTCCGCCCGGCCCGCGAGGAGGTGCCCGAGCCCGCCGCCGCGCAGCACCGGGAGCCCGTCGCGGAGCCGCAGGTGGAGCGCGAGGTCGAGCGCGAGGTCGTGGCCGGCCCCGGCGTCCCGGGCAGCGCCGGGACGGAGCCCGTGGTGGAGGGCGAGGAGATCGCCGAGGAGGAGCAGGGCGAGCGGAAGAAGGGCTTCTTCAGCCGATTCTTCGGCCTCTGACCCCCGGCGGTACCCTCGAGCGTGACCGCCTACAACACCGCACCCGGCCCGGATCCCGACGAGCAGTCGAGGACCCGGGCCGGTGTGCTCTCCGGATTCGCCGCCTACGGGATCTGGGGCCTGCTCCCGCTGTACTTCGTGGCCCTGGAGCCGGCCACGCCGGTGGAGATCGTGGCGATGCGCGTGCTCTTCTCCCTGGTCGTCTGCCTGGCGCTGCTGGCGCTCACCGGGCAGCTGCACCCCCTGGGCCGGGCGCTGCGCGCTCCGCGCACTCTCGGGACCCTGGCCGTGGCCGGCCTGCTGATCGGGGTCAACTGGTGGCTCTACACGGTCGCCACGACCACGGGGAACACCCTGGAGGCCTCCCTCGGCTACTTCATCAACCCCCTCGTGGCCATCCTGCTCGGCGTGCTGGTGCTGCGGGAGCGGATGCGGGCCCTGCAGTGGACGGCCGTGGGCATCGGGTTCGTGGCGGTCGTGGTCATGGCCGTCTTCTACGGGCGGGTGCCGTGGCTCTCGCTGGGCCTGGCCTTCTCCTTCGGCTTCTACGGCCTCGTGAAGAACCGGATGGGCGGGTCCTACCCGGCGATCGTGACCTTGACCGTGGAGACGATGGCGCTGACCCCGGTGGCCGCGATCGTCGTGGCGCTGCTCGGGGCGGACGGCCGGCTGACCCTGGGCAGCGAGGGCACGGGCCACCTCCTGCTGATGCTGTCCTCGGGCGTGATCACGGCCGTGCCGCTGATCCTGTTCGGGGTCGCCGCGACCCGCCTGCCGCTGAGCACCGTGGGCATGATCCAGTACGTGGCGCCCATCGGGCAGTTCCTGCTGGCCGTGCTCGTGTTCGGCGAGCAGATGCCCCTGGAGCGCTGGGTCAGCTTCTGCTTCGTATGGCTCGCGGTGCTGCTGCTCGTGCTGGACGCGGTGCGCGCCCCGCGGGCGCGCCGCGCCTGAGCACCACGTGCAGGAGGGCCCCCGGCGCCGCGCGGCGCCGGGGGCCCTCCTGCTGGTCCCGAGGGTCCGGGACGGGGTCAGGTGGTGCGGACGTAGTCGTCGCCGCCGAAGCCCTGGTCGTTCTCGTCCACCTCCGGGGTGCGCCGCAGGTGCAGGACGGCGGCGATGAAGCCGCCCCACACCGTGCACACGGCCACGATGAGCATGATGATGGCGGGAGTGGTCATCGGGGGTCCTCCTGGGATCCGGTGGTGCTGGACGGGGTGCCGGAGCTCCAGGGCGCCGCGCCGGTCCCCTCGGCGGGGGCCTCCGCGTGCCGGCCCGTGGACCCGGCCGTGCCCTCGGCGAGGGTGCGGTAGGAGAAGTCCTGGTCGAGGGCCGGCGTGCGCAGGGCGGTGTCCGACCAGCGCGAGAGCGGCTGGCCGCCCTGCAGCCGGCGCCGGTCCACGGAGGCGTCGACGATCGCCGGGGACGGGCTGAGGTCCGAGGCCGCCGAGCCGGCCGGCCACGGCAGCCGGGAGAGCAGCAGCGCGACGACGACGATCGCGAGCGCCGTGCCCCAGCCGAACGTGTTGACGAACCACGCGGGCATCTCGCCGTAGCCCTCCGCCAGGGTGGTGGTGAGCGTGTTGATGAGGATGTAGCCCAGCATGATCGGGGTGATCCCGCCGACCACGACCATCCAGGTGCGGCCCAGCTTGAAGGAGGACACCGAGTTCAGGTGGTCCCGCAGGGTGGGCAGCGCGGAGAAGCCGGCCGTGAGCAGCATGATGGACACCAGCGCCGCGGCGACGATGCCGAACTGGTTGACGAAGTTGTCCGTGACGTCGAGCAGGTTCAGCCCCGTGGTGGTCGTGAACAGGGCCAGGGAGATCAGCGCCATGGGCACCACGACGGCCACCACGGCGGTGCGCCGGCGCAGGCCGAGCTTGTCCTGGGCGGCCGCCACGACGACCTCGACGATCGACACGAGCGACGTGAAGCCCGCGAAGGTGAGGGTCGCGAAGAAGAGCACGCCGATGAGCGTGCCGAGCGGCGCCTGGGAGATGATCGTCGGGAACGCGATGAACGCGAGGCCGATGCCCGAGGTGGCGACCTCGTCCACGCCCACGCCGGAGACCCCGGCCATGAAGCCCAGCGCCGCGAAGACGCCGATGCCGGCGAGGATCTCGAAGCTGGAGTTGCCGAAGCCGACCACGAGCCCCGAGCCGGTGAGGTCCGTCTTGGGCTTGAGGTAGGAGGAGTAGGTGATCATGATGCCGAAGCCGACCGAGAGCGAGAAGAAGATCTGACCGTAGGCGGCGACCCACACGGCGCTGTCGGTGAGCGCCGCCCAGTCCGGGGTGAAGAAGGCGTTGAGGCCGTCGGTGGCGCCCGGCAGCGTCAGGGCGATGACCACGATGGTGAGGAACATCAGCACGAGCAGCGGGATGAGCACGAGGTTGACCCGGCCGATGCCCTTCTGCACGCCCAGCAGCAGCACCACGAGCAGCGCGATCCACGCGACGGCCGTGACGGCCAGCACGTTGGGGACGAAGTCGAGGCCCACGCCGACCTCCTCGGAGGTCTGCAGGACGTCCGAGAGGAAGAACGCGGCGGGGTCGTCCCCCCAGGCCTTGCCGAACGAGAAGTAGGTGTACAGCATCGCCCAGCCGAGGATGACGGCGTAGTACACGGCGATCACGAAGCTGATGCCCATCTGCCACCAGCCGATCCACTCGGTCTTGGGGTGCAGGCGGCGGTAGGCCAGCGGCGCCGAGGCGCGGAAGCGGTGGCCGATGCCGTACTCGAGCATCAGCAGCGGCAGACCGGCCGTCAGCAGCGCGACGAGGTAGGGGATCAGGAACGCCCCGCCGCCGTTCTCGTAGGCGATGTAGGGGAAGCGCCAGATGTTGCCGAGGCCGACGGCGGAGCCGATCGCGGCCAGGATGAAGACGGTGCGGCTGGAGAACGCCTCGCGTGGCGCGGCGGCACGGCCGGGTGGGGACTGAGGGGTCATGGTCGTCCTCGGGTGCGGGAAGTGGTCTGCGGACGGCTACAGGCTAGCCCGTGGGACCGCGGGAACCACACCTGGCGCCACGGCCCGTGACGTACGGTGCGGAGCTCGCTCAGGCCTCGCGGTGGACGACGGCGTGCGCGAACGCCACGAGCGCGCGCTTGGCCACCGTGTCCGGCAGCGGCTCCAGGGACGCGATGGCCTCGTCGGCCCACTGCCGGGCGATCCGCCACGCCTCCTCGGTGGCCCGGTGCTCCGAGACCGCGGTCACCGCCCGGGCCAGGGCCTCGTCCGAGGTGAGGTCGGAGTCGAGGTGCTCGAGGGCGCGCACCGCGTCGGCGTCGCCCTCCCCCGCCATCCGGCGCAGGATGAGCACCGGCAGGGTGGGCACCCCCTCGCGCAGGTCGGTGCCGGGGGACTTCCCGGAGACCTCGTCCTCGCCGGTCACGTCGATCACGTCGTCGGCGAGCTGGAAGGCGATGCCGACCTTCTCCCCGTACTCGACCATGACGTCCACGACGTCCTGGTCGGCCCCGGCCAGGACCGCGCCGAAGTGTCCGCACGCCGCGATGAGGGAGCCGGTCTTGCCCGAGAGGACGTCGAGGTAGTGCTCCAGCGGGTCCTGCCCCTCGCGGGGGCCGACCGTCTCGTGCAGCTGGCCGAGCACGAGCCGCTCGAACGTGTCCGCCTGGATCTTGAGGGCCCGCTGGCCGAGCTCGGAGACCATCGAGGAGGCGCGGGCGAAGATGAGGTCGCCGGTGAGGATGGCCACCGAGTTGCCCCACACGGTCTGCGCGGTCGCGACGCCGCGGCGCAGCGGCGCGGAGTCCATGACGTCGTCGTGGTAGAGGGTCGCCAGGTGCGTGAGCTCCACGACGGCCGCGGACTCGAGGACGGCGTCGTTGATGCCGCCGCCGATCTCCCCGGCCAGCACGGTCAGCAGGGGCCGCACGCGCTTGCCCCCGGCCTGGAGCAGGTGGCGGGAGGTGACGTCGGCCAGGTGGTCGGCGCTGCGCACCGCCTCGTCGAGCCGCTCCTCGATCCGGGCCAGCGACCCGAGCACGACCGGGCCCAGCCGGTCGTCGGACGCGATGAGGTCGAAGCCGGCGGGCAGCCTCACCTGATCGGTGCCGGGACCTGCGGCGGGGCCGTCGGCGCTCGGGGAGGAGGATTCAGTCACGGTCCACCACTCTAGCGAGTTTTCGGGGGGCGGGTGTTGCCGGTCGCGGGCGTCAGGGCGTCCAGGAGGGAGACCACCCGGTCCTCCCACGTGGCGGCGGGGCGGTCGGAGAGCTCCGTCATGACCCGGACCACGAAGCGCATCAGCGCGGGCACGGCCATGCCGGTGCGCACGGCCGCCTTCATCACGGCGGGGCTGCCGATGAGCTGGGCCAGGACCCGGCCCTGGGTGAAGTGCGCGCCCCACTCCTGCCGGACCCGGTCGGGGTAGCCGGCGAGCACGAGCTCCCGCTGGGCGGGGCCGTTGGCGGCCGCGGCCGCCACGACGTGCTCGGCGGCGTAGCGGGCGGACTCCATCGCGTTGGAGATGCCCTCCCCGTTGAACGGGGAGACGAGGCCCGCGGCGTCGCCCAGCAGCAGCATCCCCGGGACGTGGTGCGGCGTGCGGTTGAAGGCCATCGGCAGGGCCGCGCCGAGCACGCGGCCGCGGCGGTGCTCCTCGTCGAACGTCCACTCGGCGGGCATGGACGCGGTCCAGTCCGCGAGCACCTTCCGGTAGTCCAGGGCCCCGAACGCCGGGGAGGTGTCCAGGATCCCGAGTCCCACGTTGGCGGTGCCGTCCCCGACGCCGAAGACCCAGCCGTAGCCCGGCAGCAGCGCCCGCTGCGGGTCGGTGCCGTCGGTGAGCTCGAGCCAGCCCTCCATCCAGTCCAGGTCCGAGCGCGGGGACTCGAAGTAGGCGCGCACCGCCACCCCCATCGGGCGGTCGTCCCGCTTGTGCAGCCCGGCGGACACCGCGGTGCGGGAGGAGTTGCCGTCGGCCGCGAGCACGACGTCCGCCCGGTGCTCCTCGGTCTCGCCGGTGCGCCGCCCGGCGGCGTCGAGGACGTTGGCGCGGGCGCCGACGACCCGGCCGGAGCCGTCGCGGAGCACCCCGGTCACGGCCCGGCGCTCGAGCACCCGGGCCCCGGCGGCGCGGGCGTGCCCGGCCAGGTGCTCGTCGAAGCCCAGCCGGGTGCGCACGAGCCCGTAGGGCGGGAAGTCGCTCAGCTCGGGCCACGGCACCTCGACGCTGCGCTCGCGGGCCACGAGCCGCAGCCCCCGGTTGCGGGCGTAGCCGAGCTCGGGCCCGTGCGGGAGGCCCATGAGCCGCATCTCGCGCACGGCGCGCGGGGTCAGCCCGTCGCCGCAGACCTTCTCCCGCGGGAACGCGGTCTTCTCCAGGACGGTGACCTCGATCCCGTGCGCCGCGAGCCAGTACCCGGCCGTGGCGCCGGCAGGGCCGCCGCCGAGGACGAGGGCCCTCATCGGGCGGGGGCGTCCGCGGCGGGCTTGACGGCCCGGTGCACGGCCACGATGCCGCCGGTGAGGTTGCGGTACTGCACGCCGGTCCAGCCGGCCGCGAGGATCTCGGCGGCGAGGTCCTCCTGGTCCGGCCACGCCGCGATGGACTCCGCGAGGTACCGGTAGGCCTCCGGGTTGGACGCCGCGCGCGCGGCGATCCCCGGCAGCGCCTTCATGAGGTACTCCGTGTAGACGGTGCGCAGCGGGGCGGCCGTGGGGGTCGAGAACTCGCAGATCACGAGCCGCCCGCCCGGCCGGGCGACCCGCAGCATCTCGGCGAGCGCGCGGCGGTAGTCCTGGATGTTGCGCAGCCCGAAGGAGATGGTCACGGCGTCGAAGGACGCGTCCGCGAACGGCAGCCGGGTGGCGTCGGCCTGCACGAACTCGATGTCCGGGCGGCGGGCGCGGCCCACCTCGAGCATCCCGAGCGAGAGGTCCGCGGCCACGACGTCGACGCCTGCGTCCGCGTACGGCTCGGACGAGGTCCCGGTCCCGGCGGCGAGGTCGAGGACCTTCTCCCCCGGGACGGCGCCGACGGCCTCCGCGACGACCCTGCGCCAGCCGCGGGTCCGCCCCAGCGAGAGGATGTCGTTGACGAGGTCGTAGCGGGGCGCCACGTCGTCGAACATGGCGGAGACTTCGTGCGGCTGCTTGGACAGGTCTGCTCGGTTCACCCGGTCATTGTCGCACCTCGCTCCGACGCCCCCGCCCGGGCCCCTCCCCCGGCGCCCGCCCCGGACGCCCTCCCGGCGGCCCCGCCCGCGGGAGCGGGACCGGGGGCTGTCCGGCGGTCGGCCTAGACTGGGGGGCGATGTCTCCCACCGCCCCCGCCGCCGACCCCGCAGCCGCCCCGCCGGTCCCCGTGCTGCACGCCCTGACGGTGCCGCTGTCCGCGCTGGGCGCGGACCCCGCGGCCGCCCCGGACCTGCGGGACCTGCTCGCCGGACCGGAGCTGCTCACCTGGACGGTGGACGGGCGCGGACTCGTGGCCTGGGGCCGGGCCGCCGAGCACACGGTGCGCGGCGCGGACCGGTTCACGGCGGCCCGCGTGTGGTGGGACGACCTGGTCGGCGCGGCCGTGATCGAGGACCGCGTGGGAGTGCCCGGGACCGGGCTGGCCGCCTTCGGCGCGTTCACGTTCGCGACCGCCTCCGCCGTGGACTCCGGGCTCGTGGTCCCGGAGCTGCTCGTGGGCCGCCGGGGCGACGTCGCGTGGGCGACCCTCGTGGTGGCCGTGGTCCCCGGGACCCCCTTCGCGCTTGGCGCCGACGACGTCGCGGCCGCCTGGCTGCGCCGGATCGGCTCCGCCCCCGGGCGCCCGCCCGCCGCGAGCGGGCCGCCCGCGGCGCCGGCCGTGGTCCGGCTGTCCTCCGGGGCCCTGGGCGAGCACGAGTGGACGGAGGCGGTGCGCGAGGGCGTCGAGCGCATCCGCTCCGGCCGGATGGAGAAGCTGGTCCTGGCCCGGGACGTCGTGGCGCGCACGGACGCCCCGCTCGATGCCGTGGCCGTGGTGCGGGACCTCGCCCGGCGCTACGAGCAGTGCTGGACGTACTGCGTAGGCCTCGGCGGGGACCCCGCGGGCGCGGGCCGGCTCATGGGGGCCACCCCCGAGATGCTGGTGCGGGTCCTCGACGGCGTGGCCCACGCCCGGGTCCTCGCCGGCACCCTGGACCGGGACGCCGCGCCCCCGGACGAGGACCCGCACGAGTACGCCGCGCGGGTGCTCGGCGAGTCCGAGAAGCAGCAGCACGAGCACGGGTTCGCGATCGACTCCCTCGAGGCGTCGCTGGCCCCCTACACCGACGCCGTCACGACCTCCCCGGAGCCGTTCATCCTCGAGCTGCCCAACGTGTGGCACCTCGCCTCGGACGTCACCGCCGCGCTGCGCCCGGGCCCGGCCGGGGACCCGCCGTCCTCCCTCGAGCTCGCCGAGGCCCTGCACCCCACCGCCGCGGTGTGCGGGACGCCCACGGCGGTGGCCGCCGCCGCCATCCCGGAGCTCGAGCAGATGGACCGGGGACTCTACGCGGGCCCCGTCGGCTGGCTCGACGCGGCCGGCAACGGGGACTGGGGCATCGCCCTGCGCGGGGCGGTGCAGGAGGACGAGCGCACGGTGCGGCTCTACGCCGGGTGCGGCATCGTGGCCGCCTCCGACCCCGAGTCCGAGCTGGCCGAGACCTGGGCGAAGCTGCGGCCGATGCTCCAGGCCCTGGGGCAGCGGGCCGGCGGGGCCCCGGAGCGCCTCGTGCCCGCCCCGGGCCTGTCCGCCGGCTGAGCCGGAGCCGGGCTCGCACCGTATCCTGGTGCCCGAACACGCGCGGGGCCACCGCCCCGCAGGGCCGGCCCCGCGCCCGGCCCGTCCGCGCCGACGACCACTGCTCCCACCGGAGGAACCCCGCATGCCCCGTCCGACGACCCGCCCGTCCCGCGCGCACGCGCTGGCGGCGCTGTCCGCGATCGCCGCCCTCGCCCTGACCGCCTGCACGTCCGAGAGCCCCTCCGGGGAGGCCGCGGACGGCGGCGGGGAGACCGCGGGGGCCACCGCGTCCTCGGCCGTGGCCCTGGTGGAGCCCGGGTTCCTCACCGTGTGCTCGGAGTCCAACTACCCGCCGTTCGAGATGGAGGAGGGCGGCGAGATGGTCGGCCTCGACATGGACCTCGGCCGGGAGATCGCCGAGGACCTCGGCGTGGAGATGAAGAACGTCACGCTCGCCTTCGAGTCGATCCAGTCCGGCGCGGCCCTCGAGACCGACCAGTGCGACGTCGCGATCTCCGCCCTGTCCATCACCGAGGAGCGGCGGACGGTAATGGACTTCTCCGACCCCTACTACGACAACGAGGTCGGCCTCGTGACCGACGGGGAGGACGGGGTCGACTCCATCGACGCCGCCCGCGAGGAGCAGGTGCGGGTCGGGGTCATG
This sequence comes from Kocuria sp. CCUG 69068, assembly GCF_020833785.1. NCBI lineage: Bacteria > Bacillati > Actinomycetota > Actinomycetes > Micrococcales > Micrococcaceae > Kocuria > Kocuria sp. CCUG 69068. The sequence continues at coordinate 3,883 of NZ_PDDL01000099.1, read as the reverse complement.
CAGGGCACGGTCGGCGAGACCCAGGCCCGGGAGCTCGGCCTCAACGCCGTCCAGTTCGAGGACGCCACCACGCTGTTCACCGGGCTCAGCACCGGGAGCGTGGACGCGGTGCTCGACGACGTCACGGCGATCGCCCAGCACGCCCAGGACGACCCGGACTTCGTGGTGCAGGAGACCGCCGACCTCGACGACCAGCTCGGCGTGGCCGTGGCGAAGGGCGACGAGGCGATGCTCGGCGCGGTCGACGCCACCCTGGACCGCATCGAGGAGGACGGCACGCTCGAGAAGATCGTCGAGACGTGGATCCCCGTCCAGGAGAACTGACCCGGGGCCGGCGACCCGCACCCGGGACGCCGGCCCCGTCACCGTCCCACCCGTACCACCCAGAACGGACCAACCCATGGCCATGACCATGCACCAGAGAGCACGGCTCTCCCGCGGCGTCCAGTACGCCGTCCTGATCCTCGTCGTCCTCGCCCTCATTGCGGTCGCCGACTGGCCGCTGCTGGTCGAGAAGGTGTTCAACCCGGCCATCGCGGCCCAGCAGTTCCCCGGCATCATCGTGGTCGCGCTGAAGAACACGCTCATCTACACGCTCCTCGGCTTCGTGGTCGGCCTCACCGGCGGTGTGGTGCTCGCGCTCATGAAGCTCTCGTCCGTGGCGCCCTACCGGTGGCTGGCCACGATCTACATCGAGTTCTTCCGCGGCGTGCCCGCCCTGCTGGTCTTCCTCGCCTTCGGCTACGGCATCCCGCTGGCCTTCGGCTTCCGCTTCAACCACTACGTCACGGTGATGATCGCCCTGGGCCTCGTGGCCGCCGCCTACATCGCGGAGTCCCTGCGGGCGGGTCTGCAGGCCGTGCCGAAGGGCCAGTACGAGGCCGCGCGCTCCCTGGGCATGTCCCACGCCCGGGCCATGGTCACGATCGTCATCCCGCAGGCGCTGCGGATCGTGCTGCCCCCGCTGACCAACGAGGTGATCCTGCTGACCAAGGACTCGTCGCTGGTCTACCTGCTGGGCATGGGCGTGGGCCAGTACGAGCTCACCAAGTACGGCCGCGAGGCCATCTCCGGTGCCGGGGCGGGGCTCACGCCGCTGGTGGTGGCGGGTGTCTGCTACCTCATCATCACGGTGCCCCTGGGCATCCTGACCCGCCGCTTCGAGTCCAAGACCGACCGCATGAAGAAGTCCTAGGAGCCTGACTGTGAGCACTGCATCCTCCCCCACTCCCCGGTCCGGGCCCGGCGGCGCCGACGGCCTCGCGGACGCGGCCTCCGTCGTCGTCGAGGGCCTGCACAAGTCCTACGGCTCCCTCGAGGTCCTCAAGGGCATCTCCCTCAGCGTCGGCGCCGGCCAGGTGGTCTGCCTCATCGGCCCCTCCGGCTCCGGCAAGTCCACGCTGCTGCGCTGCGTCAACCTGCTCGAGACCCCCCAGCAGGGGCGGATCACGATCGGCGACTTCGAGGTCACCGACTCCGAGGCCGACGTCGACCGGATGCGCCGGCACGTGGGCATGGTCTTCCAGCAGTTCAACCTGTTCCCGCACCTGAACGTGCTCGAGAACTGCACCGTGGCCCAGCTCAAGGTGCTCAAGCGGGACCGCGCCGAGGCCGAGCGGATCGCCCGCGGCAACCTGGAGCGCGTGGGCCTGGCCGAGAAGGCGGACAACTACCCCGACCAGCTCTCCGGCGGGCAGCAGCAGCGCGTGGCGATCGCCCGGGCCCTGTCGATGGACCCGTCCCTCATGCTCTTCGACGAGCCGACCTCCGCCCTCGACCCCGAGACGGTGGGCGACGTCCTGGCCATCATGCGCAACCTCGCCGCCGAGGGCATGACCATGCTCGTGGTCACCCACGAGATGGAGTTCGCCCGCGACGTCGCCGACAAGGTGGTGTTCATGGACGGCGGGGTGGTCGTCGAGGAGGGCCCCGCCGCCGAGGTGATCCGCCACCCCCGCGAGCCCCGCACCCAGGCGTTCCTCTCCCGCGTGCTCAACCCCACGCAGGTGCAGGCCCCGGAGCAGTGACCCGGCGCGGTCCGGGCCCGTCGTCTGCGGACGACGGGCCCGGACTCATATCCGCAACAGACCCGATCGAGGACATCAATACCTCAGACATGTGAATCACCCCCTGGTGGATCCCTGGGTCTTTGCCTCATATGACCCGGATCACAGCTCTGCCAGGCTGGACGCAGCCAGGGGACGCACCGCCGGTCTCCCCCGCTTCCTGCCTTGTCCACGCGCTGCCCAGAGAGGTCCCGGGGAACATGACCCAACCACACACCATCATCGCGGAGAACCCGCTGCTCGAGCAGAGGACCGCCCGCTTCGTGGCGTTCATCATCTGCCTCGCCCTGCTCTTCGACGGCTACGACCTCGTCATCTACGGCGTGGTCCTGCCGGGCCTGCTCGCCGACCCCACCCAGATCGGGACCCTGGAGCCGGCCGTCGCCGGCCTGGTGGGCTCCTACGCCCTCATCGGCGTGCTCATCGGCTCGCTCGTCTGCGGGGCCATCGGCGACTTCTTCGGCCGCCGCCGGCTGCTGATCACCGGTGTCGCCTGGTTCTCCGTGGGCATGTTCGTCACCGCGCTCACCACCAGCGTGCTGGCCTTCGGCGCGATGCGCTTCCTCACCGGCATCGGCCTCGGCCTCGTGATCGCCACCGCCGGCGCCACCATGGCCGAGTTCGCCCCCGCCGGCCGCCGCCAGTTCTACAACGGCATCGTCTACTCCGGCATCCCCGCCGGCGGCGTCTTCGCCGCCCTCGTGGGCATCGCCTTCCTCGCCGACCTGAGCTGGCGCGGGCTCTTCATGATCGGGGCCCTCCCCCTCCTCCTGCTCGTCCCGCTCATGCTGTGGAAGCTCCCCGAGTCCCCGCGCTGGCTGCTCACCCGCGGCGAGACCGAGCGGGCCGAGGCCGTCGCCCTCCGGACCGGCGTCCCGCTGATCGAGGAGCAGGTCATCCAGACGGTGGGGGCCGCACCGCGCAGGACCGGCTACGCGGCCGTGTTCTCCAGGCAGTTCGCCCTGGCCTCGATCCTGCTGGGCTTCATGTCCTTCTGCGGCCTGCTGCTCACCTACGGACTGAACACCTGGCTCGCCGTCATCATGAACGGCTACGGCCACAGCATCAGCCCGCTCTACTTCGTCCTCGTGCTCAACGGCTCCGCCCTGGTCGGCGGTCTGCTGGCCTCCCGCCTCGCGGACCGCACCGGCCCGCAGCGGATGATCGCCACGACCTTCGCGCTGGCCGCGATCGCCCTGGTCCTGATGACCTTCAGCTTCCCGCTGCCGCTGCTGTTCCTCTTCATCGCCGTGGCCGGCGTGGGCACCATCGGCACCCAGGTCCTGGTCTACGGGTTCCAGTCGAACTACTACACCACCAACGCCCGGGCCGCCGGCGTGGCGTTCTGCGCGAGCATGGGCCGGTTCGGCGGCATCTTCGGCCCGATCATCGGCGGCTGGCTCGCCGCGGCCGGCTTCGGCGGCCCCCAGGCGTTCTACGTCTTCGCCGGCGTGGCCCTGCTCGGTGCGCTGGTCACCCTCGTGGTGCCCCACCAGCGCGGGCTGGAGGAGGCCGAGCACCGGGTGGAGGAGCTCGCCGGGCACCCGCAGGCGCCCGCCGAGCAGGAGGCGCCCACCGTGCGCGGCTGACCCCCCGCGGCACCGCCTCCGGGCCCCGTCCCCCCTCGCCGGGGGGCGGGGCCCGTCCGCGTCCCCGGCCCCGGGGCGCCGGCCGGCGCAGGGCACCCGGCGCACCTCGAGACCCCTCAGCGGCCGGTGCGGCCTCCCGCACCGTTGTCCGGAGCCGTGTCCTGCGCGGTGTCCTGAGCCGTGTCCTGCGCGGCGGCCTCCGCGGCGGCCCGGGCGACGGCGGCCCGG
>NZ_PDDL01000098.1:0-12901 GCF_020833785.1 Kocuria sp. CCUG 69068 | reverse complement strand
GCCGCGCGGCAACCGCCCGGTCACGGCTGGACCCCGAGCGGCACGGCGGCGGCCGCGCGGGCGCCCGGCCCCCGAACGGGGACGGGGACGGGAACGGACGGCGACAAGGTCCGGGACCGGGTCATGCCTCCCAGGCTAGACCGCCGGACCGGTGCCGGCCCCGCGGCGGACGCCGGAGCCCGCCGACGCCCTGAATCCTCGGTCGCACTCGGACACGGGACCCGGCGGTGGAGGAGGATGTCCCCATGCGCGTGCACCGGCGCCCGGGGCCCGCGTGCCGGTCAGGCGTTGACTGCCGGCGGCGCCCGCACCAGCATGAGTGCCACGGGCCGCCCGCGGAGCGGCCGCCGGGACCCCGAGTCCCCGAGCACCGGGAGGACGACCATGACGCGCATCGGCACCAGGAGGAGCACCCGGTGGAAGGACCTCACGCCGGGGCAGCGGACCGCGCTGCTGACGCTGGCGTCCGTGCAGGTCTCGCTGGCGGCCACCGCCTGGACGGACCTCGCCCTGCGGCCCGCGGCGGAGGTCAACGGCGGCAAGGGGAAGTGGGCCGCGATCATCGCCGTCAACTTCGTGGGCCCGGTCCTGTACTTCCGGCGCGGCATCCGCCGCTGAGCGGCCCCGGGACGGGGACCCGGGCCTCCGGCCACGGATCCGGGATAACGATTCAGCATGGCACGGAGAACACTTAGCGATCGCATACGCGCGGATCTAGACTGGTCCCACCAGCAGTTCCGTCCGTTCGGCAGAGGGCGGTCACCGGTGGACCCACGGTCCCGGGACCCCGGCCGAGCGCACGGCCGATCGCCGGGCGGTGGGGGCCGACCGGCGCCCCACCCTCCGTCCGGCGATCCGGACCGAGTTCTCCGCTCCTCGGAACCTGGAGGTTCCACCATGAAACGCTCACCGACGGCCCGGCTGCTCACCGGGCTCTCCGCGGCGGCGCTGGCCACCACCGGCATCGCTCTCGCCGGACCGGCCCACGCCGTGTCCACCCAGGGATTCCTCTCCTACGTCGACGGCTGGCGGGTCGGCCAGCACGTGCGCGAGCTCGCCGACGTCAACGGGGACGGCCGCGCCGACGTCGTCGCCTTCGGCGACCCCGGCGTCTTCGTCGCCCAGGGCCAGGCCGACGGCACGTTCGCCGCGCCGGTGCTGAGGGTCCGCGACTTCGGCACCGCGCAGGGCTGGCGCACCGACCGGCACCCGCGCACGGTCGCCGACGTCGACGGCGACGGCCGGGACGACCTCGTCGGCTTCGGCAACGCCGGCGTGATCGTCTCCTACGCGCAGCCCGACGGCAGCTTCACCGCGCCGCAGCTCAAGGTCCGCGACTTCGGCTGGAACCAGGGCTGGCGGGTCGACCAGCACGTCCGCGAGCTGGCCGACCTCTCCGGGAACGGGACGGCGGACATCGTCGGCTTCGGGTACTCCGGCGTGACCGTCTCCCACGGCCGTGCGGACCGCACCTTCGACGGCACCGGCAAGCGGATCGACAGCTACGGCTGGGACCGCGGGTGGCGGATCGACAAGAACCCCCGGATGCTCGCCGACATGGACGGCAACGGGACGGCGGACATCGTGGGATTCGGCGACGCCGGAACGTACGTCTCCTACTTCTCGGCGCTCGGGGACACGTTCACCCAGCCCGCCCTGGAGATCCGCGACTTCGGGTACGCCCAGGGGTGGCGCGTCGACCAGCACCCCCGGGTCGTCGGCAACGTCAGCGGTCACCTTCCCCCGGACGTGGTCGGCTTCGGCCACCGCGGGGCCCTCGCCGCCTACTCCCGGCCCTCCGCCCCGGGCGAGCCCAGGTACCAGCCGGTCTCGCTCGAGCTCGCCGACTTCGGCGCCGCGCAGGGCTGGCGCACCGACCGGCACCCCCGGGACCTCGCGGACATCAACGGCGACGGGATCCTGGACGTGGTCGGCTTCGGCAATGCGGGGGTGCTCGTGGCCTACGGGGACGACGACTTCCTGACCGGGCCCGAGCTGACGTCCAGCTCCTTCGGCTGGGCGGCCGGCTGGGACCCGGCGCGGTATCCGCGCCTGCTCGGGGACGTCGACGGCGACGGCCGCGACGACGTCGTCGGCTTCGGGTACTCGGCCACCTACGTGGGCCTGTCCTGAACGCAGGACCGGGGGCGGCCGGCCGGCCGCCCCCGGTCCGCGCTCAGGTGAGGAATCCGCGCAGGGATCGCTCCGCGGCCCGGTAGGTGGCGGCGTCGATGGTCTCGCCGTCCAGGAACCGGTCGATCACGCGCGGGTCCGTGTAGGAGCTGCGGGCGATGGCGGGGGTGTTGCCCAGGTGCTCGGCGACCTCCCGCATGGCGGCGGACACGGCCTTCTTCCGGGCGCTCTCGCTGGGGCGGGTGCCGGCGCGGGCGGCGAGCGCCATCGCGGCGGTCACCGTCCCCTGCCAGGTGCGGAAGTCCTTGGCGGTGAAGTCGGGGCCGCACCGGTCCCGCACGAAGTCGTTGAGCCGGGCGCTGGTGATGCCGGTCCACTGCCCGTCCTCGTCGCGGAACGCGAGCGCGGTCTCGTCCGGGCCGCGCTCCAGCAGGGGCGCGAGCGCGGCGGCGAGGTCGGCGTCCCGGAGGTCCAGCGTCCACCGGTGCCCGCTCTTGCCGGGGAAGTCGAGGTGCACGTCCCGGCCGTCCACCCGGACGTGCCGGACCAGCAGGGTGGTGACGCCGTAGGAGCCGTTCGACTGGGCGTACTCCTCGTTGCCGATGCGCAGGGCGGCCTCGTCCATGAGCCGGAAGGCCGCCGCGCAGGCCTTCTCCTCCGTGGCGTCCTCCGTCCGCAGCAGCCGGGTGACGGCCGGGCGGGCCTGCGGGAGCGTGTCGCCGAAGTCGAGGACGCGGTCGAACTTCTCGCGGTCCTTCAGCTCCCGCCACCGGGGGTGGTAGATGTACTGGCGCCGTCCGGCGCCGTCGACGCCCGTGGCCTGGATGTGCCCGTTGGCCCGGGGGCTGATCCACACGTCCTTCCAGGCCGGGGGGATCGCCAGCCCGCGGATCCGGTCGAGCTCGTCCCCGTCCTGGACCTTCGTGCCGTCGGCGTGCCGGTAGGCGAACCCCTTGCCGTACCCGCGGCGGGTGATCCCAGGACGGCTGCAGTTGCTGCGCCGCAGGCGCGGCGTGCGGGGCGTGCGGGGTTTCGCGGGGCTCTGCTGCGCGGCGGCCATGGTGTCCTCCCGGGTCGGCTCCGGGAGCACCCCGGGAACACCAAGTCTACTGACTGTCGGCGTCCGGGCGGACGAGGCCGGCGGCGGGCCCGGTCAGGGCTCCGAGCGGGTATACGCCGCGGCGCGCACGGCGTCGTCATCCTCGAGCCCGGCGCCGAGGGCCCCGCCCACGGTGGCGAGCGTGGCGGTCAGCCACGCGAGCTTGACGTACTCCACCGCCCCGGCCGGGGCACCGATCACCGCCGCGAAGACTCCGCCGTCCACGAGCAGCAGCGCCCCGAGCCAGGACAGGGCGAAGACCGCGAGGTAGAAGACGGAGACGCCGATGGCCACGGTGGCGGCGGTGGCGAGGTTGAACAGGGCCACCTGCTCGCGCTCGGCCCGCCGGCGCGGGCGCTCCCACAGCCGGGCGCCGACGACGAGGGCGCCGGTCACCGCGGCGATCGACAGCAGGCCCAGCAGCCCGAGCCGCCAGGGCCCGTAGGCGGCGGCGAGCAGCCACAGGTCCGAGGCGACCAGGGTGAGCACGCCGGTCGCCGCGGCCAGGGCGAGCGTGCGGGACAGCCGCACGACCAGGGTCCACGGCCGGTTGGCGCGGATCATCCCGAGCAGCAGGCGCACGTTGCCGCCGAGGACGCGGGCCGTGAACTGCACGGCGTTGTCCTCGGGCCGGTCCTCCAGGTCCTCCGACCGCTGCCGCGCCCGCCGCACGAGCTCCTCCTGCGCGTCGGCGTCGTCCGCGTCCTCCGTGTCGTGACCGAGCAGGTGGCCGACCACCCGCACGGTTGTCTGCCGCACCTTCTGCCCCACGTGCAGGGCGCCGAGGGCCGGGACGGCGACCAGGCCCACGCCGTGCACGGGGCTCAGCTGCGTGAGCACCGGGCTGCGGCCGTCCTTGAGCGGGACGTCCGTGAGGACCACGACGAGGTCCCAGTCCTCGTCCAGCATCCGGTCGCGAGCGGCCTCGAGCAGGTCCAGGCCGTCGGCGGGCGGGACGACCAGCCGGTCGGTCACCGCCGCCACCCGCCAGCGCACCCCGGGATAGCGCGCGTGCAGCGGCCCCGGCAGGGAGGCCGCGAGATCCCGGGGCAGGGCGCCCGCGATCTGCGGGGAGAGGACGAGGCCGACCAGCAGCTCGGGCACGGAGTCGTGGGCGGGCTCGTGGCCGGGGGCAGGGTCGGCGGTGGCGGAACGGTCGTCGGGCACCGCTCAATCCTGGGGCAGGTCCCGGGGAAACGCCACTCGGGGCCCGGGCGGGCGGGGCCCCGCCCGCCCGGACCCCGAGTGGGGCCGCGTCGTGCTCAGTGCACGGGCACCCGCCCGGCCACCGGGTTCTCCAGGGTCCCGGCGTACTGCAGGGACGCCGCCTGGTCGGTCAGGTCGACCATCTGCAGGGTGTTGAGCAGCTGCAGCCGGTTGAGGCAGGAGTGCTCGAACCGGGGCGCGAAGAGCGGCACGCGGTCCGCGCCGGCCGGGTCGGCGTCGGCGACGTCCTGGAGGCACCGTGCCGCGAGGTCCCAGAACTCGTCCGCGGCCAGCAGCCCGTCGGCCTCGAGCAGACCCGCGAGGTGCCGCAGCACGCCGTCGAACACGTCCGTGTGCACGGACAGCGCCGCCGTGGCGGGCGGCACCACGTGGCGGATCCGTTCGAGGCCCTCCGGGAGGGGCCGGTCCGTGACGACGGCGACCTCCTCGCCGATGTCCTTCATGACCGCCCGCCGCGGGACGTGCCCGGCCAGGACGAGGACGACGTTCTCGCCGTGCGGCATGAACACGAGGTCGTGGGCGAGCAGGCACCGGGCCACCGGGGCGAGGTACACGGCGAGCAGCCGCCGCACCCACTCCGCGGCGTCCAGCCCGGACGCGCGCACGTGCACGGAGACCAGTGGCGTGCCGCCGGCGTCGACGTGCAGCAGGGACGCGAGGGTCGCGAGCCGCTCCCCGTCCGCGAGGCGGGGCACGGGGCTCTCCCGCCACAGCGCCGCGAGCATCTTCGTGTGCGGGCCCTCCTCCCCGTGGCCGGAGGCGGCGGCGCGGTGGTACGCGTCCCCGGTGTAGCCGACCGCGGCCACCTCCCGCAGGACCGAGAACCCGGCCTCCGCGAGCACCGGGTCGGCCGCGACGACGTCGGCGACCCAGTCGTTGATCGCGGGGGTGTCGCGCATGTACCGGGGGGAGAGCCCCCGGAGGAAGCCCATGTTCTGCACGGCCAGGGCGGTCTTCACGTAGTGCCGGTCGGGACGGGAGACGTTGAAGAACGTGCGGATCGACTGCTGCGCCCGGTGCTCGTCCCCGGTGGTGCCCAGCAGCACGAGGTCCCGGCGGGCGAGGTCGGGGGCGAACGTCACCGCGATCCGGTGCTCCCACTGGTGGGGGTGCACCGGCAGGGGACGGTAGTCCTGCGGGTCCAGGCCCAGACCGGTCAGCCGGGCCCGGAAGCGGGACCGCACGGCCGGGTCCAGCTCGCCGGCCCACAGCTGCTCCTCGGTGCGGCCGCGCCCGGTGTCGAGGCGGCTGAGCTCCCGGCGGACGGCGAGCCACACGAGGCGCACCGGACGGGCGGCCTCGGGGGCGAAGCGGTCGTGCTCGGTGACGCCCATCCCGATCCGGCCGTTGTTGGCCACGAAGCCCGGGTGCCCCTCGGTCATCGCCGCCTCGACGTCCTGGAAGCCCGCCTCCGCGAGCGCGGCCGAGGGCCGGGTCCGGTGCACCAGCTTGTACGCGGCCGAGGCGAGGGTCCCGGCGATCTCCTCGAGGTAGGTCGCCAGCAGGTGCGGGGGGATGCCGAGCGCGGGGGCCAGCTCCGTGACCAGCGCCTGGGCGTCCGGCTCGGCGTCCGCGCCGTCCACGGAACGGCGCAGCGAGCCCTCGTCCAGCACCCAGTGCTCCAGGGCGGTGCGCCGGGCGCGGAACCGGTAGCGGACCCGGTCCCCGCCGGTGCGGACCTCGTAGAGCCCCTCCCCCACGGGCTCGGGGGCGATCAGCCGTTCGTGGGCGAACTCGGCCAGGGCCTTGCAGCACAGGTGGCGGTGGGCGATCCGCATCGGGTGCAGGCCGAGGTGGGCGGGCCCGTCGTCGGCCTCCTCCCCGGGGACCACGGCCGGGACCACGGCCGGGACCACGGCGGCCGCGGGGCCCAGCTCGGAGGCCGCGAACCCCTCGGGGGTGCACGTGCTGAGCAGGGCGGTCTTGCCCGGCAGCTCGAGCGGGCCGTGGACCTCGAAGCCGGCGCGGGCGTTGAGCCGGTGGACGGCGGTGTTGCGGACGTCGGGCTCGACGACGACGCGCCGGGCCCCGCGCGCCTCGAAGAGCCAGCGCAGCGTGGCGGCCATGAGGGCGGCGCTCGTGCCCGGCACGGGGGTCCGTGCGGGGGCGAGGAGCAGGTGCATCCCCACGTCGCCGGGCCGGTGCGCGTAGTGGCCGGGGAGGAGCACCGCGCCGGGGTCGTAGGTCTCGACGAGCCCGAGCGGGACCCCGTCGAGGCGGGCCAGCCACGCGTCGCAGTGCGGGTCCTCGGCGACGGCTGCGAAGGTGCGCCGGACGCGCTCGGGGTCGGCGTCGAGCAGGTCCCAGAACCGGGACCGGGGGTGGGTGAGCCAGGCGTGCAGGAGCTCGACGGTGGTCGCGTCCGGGACGAGCGGCTCGAGGGTCAGGACGCCGCCGGGGGTGGCGAGACGGGCGGGCGCGGGGCGGGCGGTCATGCGGTCTCCTGGGGGATGTCGCGGGGGATGTCGCGGGGGACGTCACGGGGGACGTCCTGGGCGGCGCCCCGGGGGACGCCGAAGGTCTGGAAGGCGATGGCGGGCTCGACCGGGTAGACCTCCCGGCCCGTGACGGCCCGGAGGATGACGCTGTTGCGGTAGGCGCCCATGCCGAGGTCGGGGGAGGTCAGGCCGTGGGTGTGCACCTCGGCGTTCTGCACCCAGATCCGGGAGCGCTCGTGGTCGACCGCGTAGTCGCGGGAGACGTCGTAGCGGCCGGCGGGGTCCCACGCGATGTCGTCGAGGACCGGGGCGAGGAAGCCGGGGACCTCGGCGCGGTATCCGGTGGCCAGCACCAGGGCGCCGGTGGGGTGCCGCCAGCCGCGCTCGAGCTCGTCGTCGTGCAGGGCGAGGACCAGGTCGCGGCCGTCCTGCTCGACCCCCGTGAGAGTGGTGCTCGTGGTCAGCAGGCCGGCGGGGTGCCCGTGCACCGAGCGGCGGTAGAGCAGCTCGTGGATGTCGTTCACCAGCTCCGCGCTGATCCCCTTGTAGAGGCTGGCGTGCTCGCGGTTGAGCCGGTCCCGCCGGTCCGCGCCGAGGCCGTGGAAGTGGTCCACGTACTCGGGGGAGGTCAGCTCGAGGGTGAGCTTCGTGTACTCCATGGGGAAGAACCGCGGGGAGCGGGTGATCCAGTCCACCCGCGGGCCGTCGGCGCCGGAGCGCTCGAGCAGGTCGCGGTAGACCTCGGCGGCGGACTGACCGCTGCCGAGCACGGTGACGCTCCCCCGTCCGAGCAGCTCCTCGCGCCGGGGCAGGTAGTCGCTGGTGTGCAGGACGGTGCCGGCGGCGGGGCCCACGCCCGCGGGCACCGCGGGCACCGTGCCGACGCCCAGGACCAGCCGGCGGGCCCGCCGCTGCTCCGTCCCGGCGGCCGTCCGGGCCGTGACCACGTAGGCGTCGTCGGCGGGGTCGCGCTCGACGCCGACGACCTCCCGGCCCCAGCGCAGGCTGCCGAGCTGCTCGCTCGCCCAGCGGCAGTAGGCGCTGTACTCGGCGCGCAGCGGGTTGAAGTCCTCCCGGATGTAGAACGGGTACAGCCGTCCGGTCCGCTTGAGGTAGTGGAGGAAGGAGTAGGGGGAGGTGGGGTCGGCCAGGGTGACGAGGTCGGCGAGGAACGGGACCTGGATCGTGGCGTCCTCGAGCATCAGCCCGGGGTGCCAGTCGAAGGCGTCCTTCGCGTCGAGGAACACCGCGTCGAGGTCCTCCAGCGGTGCGGCGAGGCAGGCCAGGCCCAGGTTGAAGGGCCCGATCCCGATGCCCAGCAGGTCGTGGACGTGCCCGGTCGCGGGGGCCATCAGCGGGCCCCCGCCGCGGCCTCGAGCGGGCGGGGCGCGGCACCGCGGGCGGCGGCCCGGACGAGGTCCAGCACGCCCCGGACGTCCTCGGTGGTCGTCGCCGGGTTGAGGAGCGTGAGCTTCAGGCACCGGCGGCCGTCGAGGACGGTCGAGGCGACCGCGGCGCGGCCGGAGTCGAACAGCGCGCTCCGCACGGTCTCCACGAGCCGGTCCGCGGCGTCGTCGTCGGTGTCCGGGGACCGGTGCCGGAACAGGACGGTCGAGAGCACGGGCTCGGCCACCAGCTCCAGGTCGGGGGTCTCGTCCACGATCCGGCCCGCCTCCTGGGCGAGCTCCAGCACCCGGTCGAGGGCGCGGCCGATCCCCTCGGCGCCGACGGTGCGCAGGGTCATCCACAGCTTCAGGGCGTCGAAGCGGCGGGTGGTCTGCAGGGACTTGTCCACGAGGTTGGGCCGCACCGCGTGCCGGGGGTTCAGGTACTCGGCGCTCCACGTGGAGAAGCGCAGGCTCCGCCCCTCCCGCAGCAGCAGGGCGGAGGCGGCGACCGGCTGGAACCAGGACTTGTGGAAGTCCACGGTGACGGAGTCCGCCCGTTCGATCCCGTCCAGCCGGTGGCGGTGGGCGGGCGAGACGAGCAGGCCGCCGCCGTAGGCGGCGTCGACGTGCAGCCAGACGCCGTGGGCGGAGCACGCCCGGGCGACGTCGGCCAGGGGGTCGATCGCCCCGAGGTCCGTGGTGCCGGCCGTGGCCACGACCGCGGCGACCTCCGCGCCGGACGCGGCGACCTCGTGCAGGACGCGCTCGAGGGCGACCGGGTCCAGGGCTCCGCCCCGGGCGGCGGGCACGGGCACGACCGCGTCCGCGGACAGGCCCAGCAGGTGCGCCGCCTTCGCGATGCTGAAGTGGGCGTGCTCCCCCGCCACGATCCGCAGCCGCCCGAGCCGCTCCCCGCGGGACGCCGGGTGCGCCCGGGACAGGCGCTCCTCCCGGGCCGTGAACAGCGCCTGGAGGTTGGACTGGGTGCCGCCGGTGGTGAACACGCCGTCCGGCTCGCCCGCGGCGGGGAAGCCGATCCGCGCGGCGGTCCAGTCCACGATCCGCTGCTCGACCAGGGTGGCGGTGGTGCTCTGGTCCCAGGTCTCGACCGCCGTGTTCACCGCGGCGGTGAGCGCCTCGGCGGCCACCGCCGGGATGGCCACGGGACAGTTGAGGTGGGCCATGTAGCCCGGGGCGTGGAAGTGCACGGCGTGGTCGAGGTAGAGCCGCCGGGTCTCCTCGACCACGGCGCCGAGGTCCCCGAGGGGCCGCTCGAGGTCCACCGCGGCGACCAGCTCCTCGAGCTCCTCGGGCGTGGCGGCGGAGCGGGGGCTCCGGGCGCCGGCGAGGTGGACGGCGAGCACGTCGACGGTCTCGTGCAGGGCGCGGGCGTACTGCGCCGGGGTGTCGTGGGTCAGCAGGAAGTCGTGCATGGGCTCCTCGCAGGGGGTGGACGGGGCCGCTCGGGCCCCTCGTGGAGTTAGGCAAGGCATACCTAACCACATCGGCGGAGCGATTACATCATGCTCGTGTTGCGTATTCGCCGGATCACGCCCTAGGGTGATCCCTGTCTTCCGGGTTAGGCAACCCTTGCCTCACCTCGCGTCCCACCGACGGTTCCGCCGTCGACGTCCGAAAGGGTGGCCGTGGCCTCTCTGCTCCCCCGCGCTCCGCGCCCGCTGTTCCCCGCCCCGTCCGCCGCGCGCCGCCGCGTCCTCGCCCCGTCCGCCCTGCTGGCCGCGGGGGCCCTGGTCCTGACCGGGTGCTCCACCGGACCGGCGGGCGGGGAGTCCGGGAGCGGGTCCGCCTCTGCGGAGGGCGCCACCGGCGAGTTCCCGCGCACCGTGGAGCACGCCTTCGGCGAGACCACGATCGAGGAGGCCCCCGAGCGCGTGGCCACGGTGTCCTGGGTCAACCACGACGTCGCCACCGCCCTCGGCGTGGTCCCGGTCGGGGTGCCCGCCCTGGACTTCGGCGCCAACGAGAACGGCTCCACGGACTGGTTCGACGCCGCGCTCGAGGAGTCCGGCGCCGAGGCCCCGGAGACCTACGCCGAGACGGACGGCATCAACTTCGAGGCGATCGCCGCGCTCCAGCCGGACGTCATCCTGGGCGCCTACTCCGGGCTGACGCAGGAGGACTACGACAAGCTCTCCGAGATCGCGCCCGTGGTCGGCTTCCCCGAGGACGCCGTGGCCTACGGGACGTCCTGGCAGGACTCCACCGAGCTCATCGGCCAGGCCCTGGGCCGGGAGGAGCGGGCCGCCGAGGTCGTGGCGGACGTCGAGCAGCAGATCGAGGACGCCGCCGCCGAGCACCCGGAGCTCGAGGGCACGTCCTTCGTGTACGGCACGCTCGACCCGTCCGCGGCCGACCAGATCTTCGCCTACACCGCGGTGGACAACCGCCCCAAGTTCCTCGAGTCCCTCGGCATGGTCCAGTCCGAGGCGGTCGCGGAGGCCGCCGAGGGCAAGGAGGACGAGTTCTTCATCACCTGGTCCCCGGAGCGCGCCGACGAGCTGACCTCCGACGTCTTCGTCAGCTGGGCCGAGGACGACAGCGTGCGGGAGACCATCGAGAACGACCCCCTGCTCAGCCGCGTCCCCGCGGTCGAGAACGACGCCCTGGTGCTCCAGAGCGACCAGCAGGAGGTGCTCTCGGTCTCGGCCGCCTCCCCGCTGAGCATCCCGTGGGCGCTCGAGAACGTGCTGCCGGACATCGCCGAGGCCGCCGCGTCCGCCGGCGGCCGGTGAGACCGCGGTCCCGGTGAGCAGCTCGAGCACGGTCTCCCCCGCCCGGGCCACCCGGCAGGTCCCCGGCACCGCGCAGCGGCGCCGGGGTCTCGCCCTGTCCGCGGCCGTGCTGCTGCTGGCCCTCGCCGCCGCGGCCTCCCTGTTCTGGGGGGCCCGCTCGGTGGACCCGGCCACCGTGGTCGCCGTGCTCACCGGCCTGCCCGCCGCGCTCCTGGAGGGCGGCTGGGCGCAGGTCTCCGCCGGCCTGGGCATCGACGCCGCCGTGGTGCAGAGCAGGATCCCCCGCACCCTGACCGCGGTGCTCGCGGGGGCGGCCCTGGCCGTGGCCGGCGCCGGCATGCAGGGGGTCAGCCGCAACCCGCTGGGCGACCCCGGGCTCCTGGGGCTGACCGCCGGCGCCGCGTGCGCGGTGGTTCTCGGCATCGGCTGGCTCGGCCTCGTGGCCACGTGGCAGCTCACCGCCCTGGCCCTCGCCGGCTCGGCCGTGGCCGCGGTGCTCGTCTTCGGCTCCTCCCGGCTCGGCGGCGGCGCCCCGACCCCCGCGGGCCTGGTCCTCTCCGGCGCGGCCGTGAACGCCGGCTTCACCGCGCTGACCTCCTCCGTGGTGCTGATGCTGCCCGCGGTCCTGGACCGCTTCCGGTTCTGGAGCATCGGCTCGGTCGCCCGCGCCGAGACCACCGATCTCGCCGCCGTGGCGCCGCTCGTGCTGCTCGGCGTGCTCCTCGTGCTCGGCGGCTCCTCGGGGCTCAACGCCATGGCCCTGGGCGACGAGCTCGCCCACGGACTGGGCGTGGACCTGGGCGTGCAGCGCGTCCTCGTCTTCGTGGGCGTGGTCCTGCTCTCCGGCTCGGCCACGGCGCTCGCGGGCCCCATCGCCTTCGTGGGCCTGCTCGTGCCCCACGCCGTGCGCCGTCTCCTCGGCGGCGACTACCGCTGGATCGTCCTGTTCAGCGTGGTTCTGGGCCCCGTGCTGCTCCTCTCGGCCGACGTCCTGGGCCGGGTGCTGACCCCGCCCCAGGAGATCCACGTGGGCGTCACCACCGTGGTGCTGGGCGTGCCCGTGCTGCTGGCGCTGCTGCGCCGGGGCCGGAGCGTGACGCTGTGACCGGCACCGTGCTCGCCCCCGCGCCCGCCGCCCCCGCGGATCCCGGCGCCGCCGAGCTCGTCCGGGGCGTCCGCCGCGACCGGACCCGCCGCACCCGCCGGGCGGTCGCCCTGCTGGCCCTGGCGCTGCTCGCGGCCCTGGCCGTGCGCGTGCTGCTCGGGCGCTACACCGTGACGGTCCCCGACTTCTTCGCGATCCTCGCCGGGGAGCAGATCCCCGGGGCGAGCTTCATCGTGCTGCAGGAGAAGCTGCCGCGCGCCGTGCTGGGCGCGCTCGCCGGGACCGCCCTCGGCTGCTCCGGCGCCCTGTTCCGCCGGGTGCTCCGCAACCCCCTGGCCAGCCCCGACATCCTGGGCATCACCTACGGCGCCGCGGCGGGAGCCGTGGCCGGCACCGCGCTGTGGGGTCTGCGGGGCACGGCCGTGTCCTGGACCGCCCTGGCCGGGGCGCTGCTCGCCGCGGCCCTCATCGCCACCGCCTCGGTGCGGCTGCGCACCGGGGGGATCGTGGGCGAGCGCTTCCTGCTCGCCGGCATCGGCGTGGCCGCGCTCGCCCAGGCCCTCACCGCGGCCCTGCTGGCACGGCTGTCCCTGAACTCCGCCCAGGACGCCGCCCTCTGGACCGCGGGCTCCCTCAACGCCGCCACGTGGGACCGGATCACGGTCCTCGGGGCGTGCCTGCTGCTGGCCGTGCCCGCGGCCGTGGCCGTGCACCGCGCGCTCGAGCCCGCCGAGCTCGGCCCGGAGCTGGCGGCCGGG
>NZ_PDDL01000097.1:0-12999 GCF_020833785.1 Kocuria sp. CCUG 69068 | reverse complement strand
CCGGTCGAGGCAGCACCCGTCGAGGCAGCACCCGTCGAGACCGCGCCGGTGGAGGTCAACCCGGGTCTCAACATGCAGACGGCCGTCGCGGAGCCGGAGCAGCGTCCCGGCGCCGGCCTGGCCGCGGGCCTGCTCGCCGCGGGGATCGTCGCGAGCGCGGCGGGCGCGCTGCGCCTGCGGCGGCGCAGCCGGTCCTGAGCCGCCCGCCGTCCCGGTGGCCCCACGGGCCCCGGGACGGCGGAGACCCCTATCCCCGGGTCACGGCGCTGCTGCCGGCCGTCGGGGCGGTCGGCGGGTCCAGGACCGCCACGAGCCGGGCGAGGTCCTGGGCCGCGGCCATGACGAGCCGGTCCTCCGCCCGGGAGGGGTCGGTCAGATCGGAGTGGAGCCGGCCCACCAGGGAGCGGACCCGCTCGGCGGCCTCCTCCGGATCCTCATCCGCGGCCCACGCCCGCACCGCGTCGGCGGCGGACTGCACCGCCTCGCCGAGCCGGGCGGTCAGGGCCGCGGGCACCAGCCAGTCGTGCGCCTGGTGGTCGTAGAGCTCGCGCACCGCGTCCGTGAAGCCCCGGAGGTGGAAGATGACGTTCTCGAGCTTCAGCAGGGAGTCGTAGCCCGGGTCCCCCGGGTCCGCGGCGGGTCGTCGCCGCCGCCGGAGCACCATCCGGGGGTTGCCGCGGGCGCTGCGCGCCGACTCGTCGACCGCCTCGCGCACCTCGCCGGTGATCCGCACCAGGGAGTGGTTGCGCCGGCGCCAGTCCCGTCCCCCGGTGGTCCCGGGCTCGGCGAGCTCCCCGGCGACGTCCTCGAGGTAGTCGACGACGACGTTCTGCAGCCGGTCGAGCTGCAGGCGGGCCGTGCGGAAGTCCAGGGGCGGGAGGACCGTCACGTTGACGAGCAGCCCGATCGCCACGCCCACCGACATCTGGACGAGGAAGCCCGCCGAGAAGCCCTCGGCGTCCTGGCCGCCGACGATGAGGACGAACAGGGCGCCGACCGGGACGTACTCTGCCCCGGCCCCGAGCCGGCGGATGCCCGCCAGGAGCACGCCCACGCCGACCGCCACCGAGACCGTCACGAGGTTGGGGTCACCGACCAGCAGGACCCCTGCGGCCAGCATGATGCCCAGGGCGATGCCGGCGACCGTCTGCAGCCCCGCCCGGACCGAGCCCAGGACGGTCGGGTACATCGCGGAGATCGCGCCCAGCGGGGCGTAGTACGGGTAGTCGTCGATCACGCCGGGCATCCGCTGGGCCACCACCCAGGACAGGGCCACGGCGAGCGAGGTCTTGAGGGCCAGGAGGATCCGGGCGCCGCGTATCGTCTGCACCCGGACATCCTACGGACCGGCCGGTAGGATCGAGCCCGCCGACCGCTCCCCCCGGGGAGCCCGCCCCGAGGAGCACCCCCCATGAGCCGACCGCCGCACCGGCGCCTGCTGCTGGTCCTCGCCGTGGGAGCCGGCGGCGCGCTGGGCACCGGCGCCCGCCACGGTCTCGCCCAGCTGGTGCCGACGGTGGCCGGCTGGCCCCTGGCCACCCTGACCGCGAACCTGCTCGGGGCGTTCCTGCTGGGGATGCTCCTGGAGGCCCTCCTGCGGCGCGGTGCGGAGACCCCCCGCGGGATGCTGCTGCGCCTCGGCGCGGGCACCGGGGCGCTGGGCGGCTTCACGACGTTCTCCTCGCTCGCCCTCGAGACGGAGCGGCTGCTGACCGGCGGGGCCGCGGGACAGGCGCTGGCCTACGTGGGGATCTCGCTGTTCTGCGGGTTCCTGGCGTGCCTCGCCGGCACCGTCCTCGCGGCCCGCGGGCGGCGCGCGTGACCGCCCTGCTGATCTGCCTCCTCGGCGGACTGGGCGCGATGGCCCGGTTCGCGGTGGACGGGACCGTGCGACAGCGGTGGGGGACGTCCTTCCCCGCCGGGACCGTGGTCGTCAACGTGAGCGGCTCGTTCCTGGCCGGTCTCCTGTCCGGGGCCGCACTGGCCGGGGTGCTGGGCGGGCCCGCGGCGTCGGTCGCCGTGATCGGCTTCTGCGGCGGATACACCACCTTCTCCACCGCGATGGCCGACACCGTGCGGCTGGTCCGGGACGGCAGGACGCTCCGGGCGGTGCTCAACGCCGCGGGCACCGGCGCGCTGACCGTGCTCGCGGTGCTCGCGGGGCTGGCCGCGACCGCACCGCTGCGCTGAGCGCGGCCGCCCGGCCGGTCTCAGACCCCCACGCGCAGCTCGTTGCCGGGGATGGAGGCCAGCAGCTGCCGGGTGTACGGGTGCTGCGGGTCGGTGAAGATCTCCTCGCTCGCGCCCGCCTCCACCAGCCGGCCGTCCTTCATCACGCACACCTCGTCCGAGATCAGCCGGACCACCGCGAGGTCGTGCGAGATGAACAGGTAGGACAGCCCGAACTCGTCCTGGAGCCGCCCCAGCAGGTCCAGGATCTGCTTCTGCACGAGCACGTCGAGCGCGGACACCGGCTCGTCGCACACGATCAGCTCCGGCTGCAGGGCGAGCGCCCGGGCGATCGCCACGCGCTGGCGCTGGCCGCCGGAGAGCTCGTTGGGGTAGCGGCTGACCGTCGAGGGCGGCAGGGCGACCTCCTCGAGCAGCCACTTCACCCGGTCCTGGCGCTCCGCCCGGGTGCCGCGGCCGTAGGTGGACAGCGGCTCCTCGACGATCCGCCCGATCGTGAACATCGGGTTGAGGGACGAGTACGGGTCCTGGAAGATCGGCTGGACCCGCTGCCGGAACGCGGCCAGCTGCCTGCCCCGGAGTCCTGTCACGTCCTGGCCGTCGAAGCGGATCGACCCGGAGGTGGGCTCGTAGAGCTTCAGCAGCATCCGCGCCGTCGTCGTCTTCCCCGACCCGGACTCGCCCACGATCGCCACGGTCCTGCCGCGGGGCACCGTGAGGGAGACGTCCTGGACCGCGGTGAAGTCCGCCTGGCCCAGCCGCCCCTTGAAGACCTTGGTGAGGTTCTCGATCACCACCAGCGGCTCCCGCGCGGCGGCCCCGGCCGCCTCCTGGGCGGCGGGGGCCGCGACGCCTCCCGCCGTCGGGCCCGAGGCCGACGGACCGGCCGCCGCCGGAGCCGCCGCCGTCGTCCCCGCTCCCGTCCGGCCCGGCGACGGGACGGCCTGCCGGCCCACCCGGGCCGCGGCCACCGAGGGCGCCGCCTGCACGAGGCGGCGGGTGTACTCGTCCTGCGGGTCCTCGAGCACCCGGGCGGACGGGCCGGCCTCGACGATCCGCCCGCGGTGCATCACCACGATGTCCTGGGCGCGCTCCGCGGCCAGGCCCAGGTCGTGGGTGATGAGCAGCACGGACGTGCCGATCTCCTCGGTCATCCGCTCGATCTGGTCCAGGATGGTGCGCTGCACGGTGACGTCGAGGGCGGACGTCGGCTCGTCGGCGATGAGCAGCCGCGGCCGGCAGGCGAGCCCGATCGCGATGAGCGCGCGCTGGCGCATGCCCCCGGAGAACTCGTGCGGGTACTGCCGGGCGCGCCGCTCGGGCTCGGGCAGCCCCGCGGCCGCGAGCGCCGCCACGACCTTCTCGTCCACGTCCCGGCGGGTGGCCAGTCCGTGCACGAGCAGGGTCTCGGCCACCTGGCGGCCGACCGTGGTCACGGGGTTGAGGTTGGACATGGGGTCCTGCGGGACGAGCCCGATCTGCCGGCCGCGGATCCGCCGCATCCGCGCCTCGTCCAGGCCCACGAGCTCCTGGCCCGCGAATCGGACGGAGCCGCCGGTCACCCGGCCGTTGCCGGGCAGCAGCCCGATCACGGACATGGCGGTGGTGGACTTTCCCGAGCCGGACTCCCCCACGATGGCGAGGGTCCGGCCCTCGCGCAGCGTCAGGGACGCCTCGTGGACGGCCTGGACCGGTCCGTTCATCGTGCTGAAGGCCACGGCGAGGTTCCCGACCTCGAGCAGCGGGGCGGGGTCCGCCCCCGGGGCGTGGTTCTCCGGTCTCATCGGTCGGTGCACCTCACGCGGTTCGTGACTTGGGGTCGAGGGACTCGCGCAGGGACTCCCCCAGCAGGGTGAAGCCCAGGGCGGTGACGGCGATGCACAGGCCGGGCAGGAACGCCAGCTGCGGGGCGATCGACAGCTCGGCCTGGGCGTAGGTGAGCATGCGGCCCCACTCCGCCGTCTGCGGCACGCCGCCGCCCAGGCCCAGGAAGGACAGGGCGGCCGCGTCGATCACCGCGGTGGCCAGCGTCAGGGTGCCCTGGACGATGACCGGCCCGGTGCTGTTGGGCAGCAGGTGGCTCATGGTGATGGTGCGGCGGGACAGGCCCAGGGTCTGGGCGGCGAGGATGTAGTCGGCGCCCCGCTGGGACAGCATCGAGGATCGCAGCAGGCGGGCGAAGATGGGCACCTGGGAGGCGCCGATCGCGATCATCACGGCCCACTGGCTCTGCCCCATGATCGCGGCGATGGACACCGCGAGCAGCAGGTTGGGCACGGAGAGCAGGATGTCCACGAAGCGCATGATCACGCTGTCCACCCAGCCGCCGAGGCCGCCGGCCAGCAGGCCGAGGACCATTCCGCCGACCAGGCCCAGGGCGGTGGAGACCACCCCGATCACCAGGGAGGCGCGGGCCCCCCAGATCAGCTTGGACAGCAGGTCCCCGCCGAAGCGGTCCAGGCCCAGCGGATAGCCCTCGACCTCGCCGGGGCCGGGGATGGTGGTGGGGGTGATCTCGGTGCGCCCGGGCAGCTCCTCGCCGCCGAACGGGGCGAGCCACGGGGCCAGGAGGGCCACGAGCAGGAAGACGCCGACGATCACGGCCCCGGCGATGGCCGCGGGATTGCGGCGCAGCCGGCGGAAGGCGTCCTTCCACAGGCTCGTGCCGACCGCCGCGGTGGTGCCCGGGGTGGTCGTGACGGCCTCGGGGCCCTCGGTGTGCGAGGGGCCGGAGGGGGCAGGAGGAAGTGTGGCGCTCACTGGACACGCACCCGGGGGTCGATGAGGCTGTAGGAGATGTCCACCAGCAGGTTGATCAGGGAGTAGGCCAGGGCGATGAAGATGATGAAGCCCTGCAGCACGGGGTAGTCGAGGGTGAAGATCGCGTCCCGCAGGAACCGGCCGATGCCGTTGAACGCGAAGACGGTCTCGGTGAGCACGGCCCCGGAGATCAGCAGGCCGGTCTGCAGGCCGATGGTGGTGACCACGGGGAGCATGGCGTTGCGCAGGATGTAGCGGCCGCGGATCAGACCGCGCGTCAGGCCCTTGGCGCGGGCGGTGCGCACGTAGTCCGCGCTCTGGACCTCCAGCACGGAGGCCCGGGTGATGCGCACGATGATCGCCAGCGGGATGGTGCCCAGGGCCACGCCCGGCAGGACCAGGTGCAGGAGCGCGTCCCACGCCGCATCCCACTCGCCGGTGAGGAGGCCGTCGAGGACGAAGAAGTTGGTGTGGTGCGTCGCGTCGATGCGCGGGTCCTGCCGTCCGTCCGCCGGGAAGAGCGGGACCTGGATCGCGAGCAGCCACTTGAGGATGAACGCCAGGAAGAACACGGGGACGGTGACGCCCAGCAGGGACAGCACCACCGAGGAGTGGTCCAGGAGCCTGCCGCGGTGGCGGGCGGCCACGTAGCCGAGCGGGACCCCGATGCCCACGGCGAAGACCAGCGCCACGAGCGAGAGCTCCAGGGTGGCGGGGAAGCGGGTGAGGAACTCCTCGACCACGGGCCGGCCGGTCACGATGGAGGCGCCGAAGTCCCCCCGGAGGAGCTGGCCCGTGTAGACGACGTACTGCTCGAGCAGGGGGCGGTCGAAGCCGTAGACCTCGTTGATGCGGGCCACGGCCTCGGGGGTGGCCTTGTCCCCCAGCAGGGCGGTGGCCGGCCCGCCGGGCAGGGCGCGGACCCACGCGAAGAGCAGGACCGACAGGCCGAGGAGGGTGGGGACGAGCAGGGCGAGCCGCTTGCCGATGACGCGGAGCATTCCGGTCCTTCCGGACGGAGAGGGGCAGAGGGGAGGACCGCCGGGAGGACGGCGGGGGCGGCCCGGGGCGGCGCGCTGCGCCGCCCCGGACCCGGGCTCACTCGCTGAGCTCGATCCTGTTGAAGACCTCGTCGTTGACCGGGCTCACCGGGTAGGACTCCACCCGGGGATCGAAGGCCAGCGACGGCGCCGGGTTGGCCAGGGGCACCGCCGGCAGCAGCTGCATGATCTGCTCGTTGATGTCCTCGTAGACCGGCGTCTGCTCCTCGACGCTGGTCAGCTCGCGGGCCTCGGCCAGCGCCCGGAACAGCTCGGGCTCCGCGAAGCCGAACTCGGGCTTCTCCCGGCCGAAGAACACGCCCACGAAGTTGTCGGTGTCGTTGTAGTCGCCGGTCCAGCCGAGCAGGTGCAGGTCGTGGTCCGGGGTGCCGTTGATGCGGTCGAGGTAGTCCGGGGACCACTTGTCCGGCTGCGGGTTCACGGTGATGCCCACCTCCTCCAGCTGCGCGGTGAGCGTGGTGAACGTCTGCTCGGGGTTCGGCATGTAGGGGCGGGAGACGCCGGTCGGGTAGCTGAAGTCCAGCTCCAGGCCGTCGGCGTAGCCGGCCTCCGCGAGCAGCTCGCGGGCCCGCTCGGGGTCGTACTCGTACTCGGTGACGTCCTCGTTGTAGCCGTTGACGGACTCCGGGATGAACTGGGTGGCCACCGTGGTGCCCTCGGGCAGCGTCTGGGAGACCAGGGCCTCCTTGTCGATGGCGTGCGCGATGGCGCGGCGGACGTCGACGTCCGCGAGCTCCTCCTGCGCCTGGTTGAAGCCGAGGTACAGGATCGTGAACGGGTCGCGGGTGACCACGTTGTAGCCGGCGTCCGTCAGGGCCTGGGTGTCGGCCGGGGCCACCAGGTCGTACCCGTCCACGCTGCCGGACTCGAGCGCCTGGCGGCGGGCCTGGGGGTCGTCGATGATCCGGAAGATCACGTCGGTGACCTGGCCCTGCTCGCCCCAGTAGTCGTCGTGGGCGGCCAGGACCACCTGGTTGCCCACGTCCCAGGAGTCGAACCGGAACGGCCCGGTGCCCACCGGGTGGCCCTGGGCGTACTCGGAGAGCTCCGGGGACTCCTCCGTGCCGCCGGCGGTGTCCGCGCCGTACTCCTCGAGGGCCGTGGGGGACTGCATGGCGAACGCCGGCAGGGACAGGGCGGCGATGAAACCGGCGAACGGCTTGTTCAGGGTCACCTCGGCCTCCCCCTCCCCCGTGGCCTCGCAGCCGGAGTAGATGGCGTCCTCGGGGGCGTCCGCGAAGCCCTTGAACAGCGAGCCGTAGTAGTAGGCCATGTTCTCGGACTGCAGGAGGCCCTCGAAGTTGTACCAGCGCTCGAAGTTCGCGCAGACGGCCTCGGCGTCGAACGCCGTGCCGTCGTGGAAGGTGACGCCCTCCCGGAGCTGGAACGTGTAGGTCCGGCCGTCCTCGGACTGCTCCCACGACTCGGCGAGCAGGGGCTCGGGGTCCGCCGAGCCCTCCTGCACGCCCACGAGACCCTCGAAGATCTGGCGGGAGACGCGGAAGGACTCCCCGTCCTGCGCGAACGCCGGGTCGAGGGTCTTGGGGTCGGACGACGCCGCGAAGACGAACGTGCCGTCGACGTCGCCGCCGCCGGCGGCCTGGGTGGCGCCGGCTCCCCCCTCCTCGCGATCCGAGGAGAGGCATCCGGTGAGGACGAGGGCGGCCACGGCGGCCAGGGAGGTGACGGCGAGGGGGCGGCGGGCGCGCACCGGACGGAATGGCGTGGACATGAACGGACTCCTCGAGGGGCGAGCGGCAGGACCGGCTCCGGGTGGCGGAGCGGGGACGCGGGTCCCCGGACTGCCGGCAGGCGTGTGACGGGTACCACACGGTACAAGTGATACCACGAGTTGCACTCAAGTCATCTCATGCCCGCGTGGCGGGCATGTTTCCGATCGCGCACACCGGTTCGTCCGTTCCCGGCGCACCCGGGCGACCCCGACCGTTTCACCAGCAAGCTTGCTATTCTGCTGGGAGCACCCGTTCCAGCACGTCCCACCGGAAGAGAGCAGGACCCCGTGGCCGAGATCAATCCCGAGCAGGCACGCAACGACCCGAAGAAGGCCGGTGACGCCCTGAACGAGGAGTCCGGCCTGAGCATCGAGGGCGACACCCCTCCCGACGCCGGCTCGGGCGTGGGCCCCACCAACCCCGAGCTCGACGTCGACCGGCCCGGCGACTCCTCGAAGGGGAAGCTCGCGCTGGCCGTCATCATCGGCCTCGTGGCGCTGTTCGTGGTGCTGTGGTTCGTCGGCGCCGTCGTGGGGATGTTCTGAGCCCGCCGACCTGAGGCACCCGACCGTCCCGGCCCGCCGCCGGGCGGGGGCGGGCCGGGACGGCGCTCACGGCCGGCCGGCGTCCCCGTCGGCGCCGTCGTCGTCCGGGTCGGCGTCCTCGTCGTCCTCCTCCGTCCAGTCCTCCGAGGACGGGCCCATCATGGCGAAGCGCTCGCCGTCCGGGCCGGCGGCGAACACCAGCTCCCCGTAGCCGAACTCCTCCGGCTCCTGGACCAGCGCGCCTCCCGCGGCGACGACCCGCTCGGCGGCGGTGTCGGCGTCGTCGACCTCGAAGCAGACCCACCACAGCGGCGGCGCCTCCTGCAGGTGGTCGACGTCCTCGGCGGCCACGCCGATGCCGCCGGCCGAACGGTCCATGCCCGGGACCGTGAACACCGCGTACGCCTCGTGCCGCGTCCCGATGTCCTGGTACGTGTAGCCGAAGACCTCGGCGTAGAACCGCTCGGCGGCTGTCTGGTCGGTGGTCAGGAGGTCGCACCAGGCCACGGTCCCGTGCTTGCCGACGATGCTGAACCCGGTGTGCTCCTGCGGCTGCCACACCCCGAAGGCCGCCCCCGTGGGATCGATCCACACGCCCATGGTGCCGAAGCTGCCCACGGCCATCGGCTCGAACAGCTGCCGGGCACCGGCCGCCACCGCGGCCCTGCCCGTGGCCACGATGTCGTCGGACGCGAGGTAGACCGCCCACGCGTGCGGGTCGTCCTCCATCTCGGGCAGCGCGGGGGACATCCCCGCCACCGGCTGGCCGTCCACCAGGGCGTTGCAGTAGCCGCCGTACTCCGGGTCCGAGGGCGTGAACCGCCACCCGAGCACGCTCGCGTAGAAGTCCATGGAACGGTCGAGGTCCGAAACCATGATGTCCGCCCAGCACGGAGCCCCCGTGGGCCATCGGTCGATGCGCTCGGTCATCCCTGAGTCCTCTCGTCGCGCGCCGGATCGGGTTCCGCCCGGGTGCCTGCGACGCGGGCCGCACCCGCGCGGTCCTTCGTCCCCCCATGCTCGTCCCCCGCGTCCCGATTGGGAACACCTCCCGCCGAGAAGCGGGGGCGGCCCGCCCGGCCCCGGGCTCCGGGGCCAGGCATTAACATTCCTCGTTTCCTGACGGCGCCCCCGATCCGTTCCTAGACTCGGAGCCAGGACAGGGGGCACGGCCGCGGCCGGAGCCCTCCCGGGGGATCGACGAGGACAGCATGCGTGCGTGGTGGATCGATGAGCCCGGTCCCGCGGCCGGCGGGCCGATGCGCTTCGGGCAGTGCCCCGACCCCGTGCCGGGGCCCGGGGAGCTGCTCCTCCGGGTGCGGGCCTGCGGGGTGTGCCGCACCGACCTGCACCTCGTGGAGGGCGACCTCCCGCTGCACCGGGCGGGGGTGATCCCGGGCCACGAGATCGTCGGCGAGGTGGTGGGCGCGGGTCCCGGCTGCGCCCGGTTCCGGAAGGGCGAGCGCGTGGGCGTCGCGTGGCTGCGGCACATCTGCGGCCGCTGCCGGTTCTGCCGCCGGGGCCGGGAGAACCTCTGCACCGCCCCGCGCTTCACCGGGTGGGACCAGGACGGCGGCTACGCGGAGCTCACCCTGGCCCCGGAGGCCTTCGCCTACCGTCTGCCCGAGGAGTTCGACGACGAGCACGCGGCCCCCCTGCTGTGCGCCGGGATCATCGGCTACCGGGCGCTGCGGCGGGCCCAGCTGCCGCCCGGGGGCCGGCTGGGCATCTACGGCTTCGGCGCGTCCGCCCACCTCGCTGCCCAGGTGGCCCTGCACCAGGGCGCGGAGGTCCACGTCATGACCCGCTCGGAGGCGGCGCGCGAGCTGGCCCGCGACCTGGGCGCCGCCTTCGTGGGGGAGGCCGACGAGCCTCCCCCGGTGCCGCTGGACGCGGCGATCCTCTTCGCCCCCGTGGGCACCCTCGTCCCCCCGGCGCTGCGCGCCCTGGACCGGGGCGGCACCCTGGCCGTCGCCGGGATCCACCTCAGCGACGTCCCGGCCCTCGACTACGCCGCGGAGCTCTTCCAGGAGCGGCAGCTGTGCAGCGTGACCGCCAACACCCGGCAGGACGGCGAGGAGTTCCTGCGGCTGGCCGCCCGGCTGGGGCTGCGGCCCACCACCGTCCCCTACCCCCTGCGCGCCGCGGACCGGGCCCTCGCCGACCTGGCCGCGGACCGGATCACGGGGGCCGCCGTCCTGCGCGGGTGAGCCCCGGCCCCACAGGCCCCGGGCCCGGCCGGGACCGAACCGCACCGCAGGGACCGCACCGCAGGGCAGCGGACCCGGGAAGCACATCGAAGAGACCACCCGCCGACATCCCGCGGACGCCCCGCACCGGGCTCCGGCCACCGCCCGACTCCTCAGGAGCTCCCGTGAACGAGCACCCCGCCTCCCGCCCACCCCGTCCGGCCGACCGGCAGGACGCTCCGCGCCGCACCAGACCCGGGCAGTGGGTGCTGCTGGTCCTGGGCACCCTGCTGACCGCCCTGGGCCTGGCGGCGCTCGTGAGCGGTCTGGTCCTCGCCGGCGCGGCCGCGGCCCAGCAGGACGGGCGCTTCCTCACCGCGTCCCCGGACCGGCACCAGACCATCACCTACGCCCTGGTGGGCCCGCCCGCCGTGCTCGACGTCGGCGACGCCCAGCTCTCCCCCGTGCCCTTCCTCGACCAGCTCGGCAGGGTGCAGGTGCGCGTGACGGCCGCCGACCCGCAGCAGGACATCTTCGTGGGCGTGGCCGAGACCGCCGACGTCGACCGGTACCTCGACGGCGTCGCCCACGCCGAGCTCGGCCGCGCCACGGAGTCCGGGGACGACACGCGGGCCCGGGTGTCCGGCGAGCGGGTGCCCGACCGGCCCGGGAACCAGACCTTCTGGGCCGACTCGGACCAGGGCCCCGGCACCCGGGAGCTGACCCTGGACCTGCGCTCGGGCAGCTGGACGCTCGTGGTGATGAACGCCGACGCCACCCGGCCGGTCTGGGCGGACCTGCAGCTCGGGGCGCGCTCCGACCTCCTGGGCCCCCTGGCCGGCGGCCAGCTGGTCGGCGGGCTGGCCGGGCTGGTCGTGGGTCTCCCGCTGCTGCTGCTCGGCGCCGCCGGACTCGGCCGGGACATCGACCCGCGCACCCCGCCGCGCGGCACGGGCCCGGGCGCGGCCCTCGCCGAGGACCCGGGGCGGGACCGGACCCCGCCGCCGGTCTCGCCCGTGCGCCTGACCGGCTTCCTCGACGCGGGGCTGTCCCGGTGGCTGTGGCTGGTCAAGTGGCTGCTGGTGATCCCGCACCTGATCGTGCTGGCCGTGCTGTGGTTCGCCCTGGTGGTCACCACGGTCGCCGCCGGGTTCGCCATCCTGTTCACGGGCCGGTACCCGCCCTCGTGGTTCTCCTTCAGCGTGGGGGTCCTGCGGTGGAGCTGGCGGGTGGCGTTCTACTCCTACTCGGCCCTGGGCACCGACCGGTACCCGCCCTTCACCCTGGCCCGTGCGGACCATCCGGCGCAGCTGGAGGTCGCCTACCCGGAGCGGCTCTCCCGCGGTCTCGTGCTCGTGAAGTGGTGGCTCCTGGCGATCCCGCACCTGCTGATCGTGGGGGTGCTCACGGGCGGAGGCACGTGGAGCACCACCCGCAGCGGCGACGACGGCACGACGACCACCAGCTGGGGACCGTCCCTGCTCGGGCTGCTCGTGCTGGTGGCCGCCGTGGTCCTGCTCTTCACGGGCCGATACCGTCCCGAGCTGTTCGCGCTGGTCATGGGCATCAACCGCTGGGTCAACCGGGTCCTCGCCTACGTGCTGCTCCTGCGGGACGAGTACCCGCCGTTCCGGCTCGACCAGGGGCCGGTCGAGCCCCGGTCCCCCGCGGCGGCGCCGGTGCCCTGGTCCTCCCCGGTGCCCGACCGGCCGCACGACCGGCCGCAGGACCGGCCCGGGGACGGACCGGTCGACCAGGGACCGAACCGCTGACCGCACGGTCTCCCGGGCAGGTCGCCCCGTTCGGGGAGTCCCGTCCCGGGAGGACCGCTCAGCGGAACCGGACGCCCTCGATCCGCGCCCGGAAGAACTCGCCCTCGGCCTGCCGGTCGGTGCCCCAGGCCCAGCCGGCGCGCAGGACGGTGGCCACGCGCACGCCGGCGAGATCGGCCTCCTCGGAGAACGCGACCCCGAAGGGGTGGCGGCCGTACCCGGTGCCGTCGGGGTCGCCCCACCGCTGCATGCGCAGCTCCCGGAGCCGGCCGTCCGGGTCGACCCGGATCAGGGCGTCCTCGCGCTCCCCGTCGAGGACCCAGGTCATGACGGCGGTGTCCGGGACGGACCCCTCGGACCACGCGGCGGCCGGGCAGGCCGACGGCACGACGACCGCCTCGCCGGCGAGCCGCCCGGCGGCGCTGCGCGTGATGTCCGGTCCCGCGGCGGACAGCACGGGCACGAGGCCCAGCAGCCGCCACCGCAGCTCGCCCCCGCCGGGCCCGTACCGGTCGTAGCCCGCGACCGGCAGGCCGAGGACCCGGGTGCGGGCGGCCCAGACGAAGCCGATCCCGGGGGTGATGAGCTGCCGGGCGGAGAAGGGGCGCCACGCCCCGCCGAGCCGGATCTCGCCGCGCATCGACAGCTCCGCCGAGACCCACGCCGGGGTGCCGGGCGGCACGGCGTGCCCCAGCCAGCGGCGCGCGGGCTCGGGCAGGCCGGCGAACGCCGCGGTGTCCACCGGGGGC
>NZ_PDDL01000096.1:0-13031 GCF_020833785.1 Kocuria sp. CCUG 69068 | reverse complement strand
GACACGATGGGTCACACGGTGGAAGCCGGCGCTGAACGCCTTCGCCATCACCTTCGCCGACCGGATGCCGGCGGCGGAGAACCACTAACCATGGAAACGCCTCTTACACCGTTAGAGCGACAGTCCCCTGAAATCGAGTGCGGGATGCTTGATGTCCGCTGGGCTCCAGAGGATGTCGACCATGTGATGGAGCAGGCAGTCAAGGGTGCGTCCGTATGGCACCCCGATGCACTGGATCTCAACTCCGGGAATGCGTTCCCGGAGGGCTTGGATCGGTCTAGTCAACGCCTGTGCGGCGGGTTGGGTGTTGATGACGCTAGGGACGCCGATGCGCACCACAGCTCGTATCGGGGTGCGGGCGGCCGCGCAGGCGGTGACTTGAGCGCGGTGGGCTTGATCCATCGCGGCTACGGCCTGTTCGGCGAATTGCCAGCCTGCGGCCGTAAGCGCAGTGGTGCCGGTAGGGCCACGATTGAGAAGGCGGGCGCCGATCTGATGTTCCAGGCGTTGGAGACGTTTGGATAGGGCCGGAGGGGTGAGGTGCAACCGGGCGGCGGCCCGCGCGAAGTGCTCCTCCTCGCACAGGACCAGAAAGCTGGCGACGCATTCCAGATCCAGCTCCATTTTTCCACTCGTATCTCAAAGGACCAGCCGATCGGTGTGCTCGGTTCCGTGGCGAATAGTGGGTATCACTGCCATCACGGGAGATCTTTTCCCCTTGTCAAGCCCTCATTCCTCATTGGCACCGGTATGGGCCCAGTGTCCTCGGCCTTCGTACCTTGGGTCCATGGATATCTGCCGTATCGGGCAATGAGTCAGTTGACCGAGCCCTCGTCGAGAGGCTCAATGATCCCCTTCAATTCACCTCACGATTGTCGGCGGTCCCTACACCGGTTCGATAACTTCAGGAGCACCTCATGTCACCCACCCGATGGTTTCCCCCCAGAACCGCAACACACCGCCCCGCTGGATGCAGGATGGCAGCTGCATCCCTGGCTGTGGCCCTTACAGCTGTTGCCCTTCCGGTAGCGACTGCTTCCCCTGCCGCAGCCCAGACCACCCATGGCCGGTGCACAGTCACACCTTTGGATCCTGTCGTGGTGCAGAACGGCCAGAAGCTGAACTTCCAGATCAAAGTGCTGTGTGAGGGCGGTCGAACAATCGAGGTCAAACAAATCCTCTGGGAGCGGGACGGTGGACCTCACGACTCACGTGGCGCGACGACCCACAAGAAAACCTTCGCCCAGACCGGGTCAGTGGTCATCGACCACGTCGTCGACGCGTTCAACACCGAATCGGGAGCCGAGGAGGTGTTCCAGGAGATCCAGTTCCGCACTTCTCGCGGGCAAGCCGCGAACTGGAACACATGGACTGCACCGGAATCAAGCAAGACCACTGTCGTGCCTCAACCAACCGGGACAACCCATGGTCGGTGCACGGTCAAGCCTTTGGACCCGCTGGTGCTGCAGAACGGCAGCAAACTGGATTTTCCGACTCAGGCCTTCTGTGAAGCTGGGCGCACGATCGAGGTCAAGCAGTCTCTCTGGGAGCAGGACATAAATGCGGCTAATAACGATGCTCGTGGCACTTTTACCCAGAAGAAGTCCTTCGACAAGACCACCACAATCGTCATGCCTAAGGTGGTGAATGCGTTCAACACCGAGTCGGGTGCCGAGGAAGTGTTCCATGAGATCCAGTTCCGCACTTCTCGGGGGCAAGCCGGGAACTGGAACGCATGGACCGCACTGGAAGCCAGCAAGGTTATCTCCGTTCCCGAGGCCTAAGGGACGAGCTGCAGGCTGAGCCGTCCAGCAATCACTCGGTCGGTGACGCGCACACCTGCAAAGTAAGACGGGGTCGGCCCTTTGGCGCCGCCCCCGTCCTGCTTTTGACCCACCAGCAAGGCAACCCCGGCCGGTACGCCATCTGGTAAATATCGACTCCGAGCCTGCGGGCATGCCCCGACAAGGCCGAGTTAATTTTTGGCTCCATCTGTCACATGGAAGCGGGTAGGCGTCTTTCGAGCGATGGGTTGCAAGACGTCTCGTAGAGCTTGAAGTGGTCGTCCCACTTCCTTGGTAGTGGGACGCTCAGTGGTGAGGCCCATCCTGATGAGCTATGGATAGCGTTTGCCGTCCCAAAAGTCAGCCCCATAATAAGGTGTGGCTTCGTTCGCTTGGTGGCGGGGTTTTTGCAGCGCTCCGTGGCGGTCTTGTTGCCGCGATCACGCAGGACTGGCTGCAGGTAGGTGTCGCGGTCTGAACCGAGAGGGGTGCGCCCGGTCGGGGCCGTTTGGATCGCTGCCGCTACGTCAGAGTCCGAAGGCTCCGCCGCTGACGAGGATCACGATGCCGAGGCCGATGAGAACGATGGGGAAGAGGATGTGCTCCCAGCGTTCGAGCACTTCGGCGATCGGGGGGCGGGTGGCGACGAACTTTGCCAGGGCCACCAGGACCGCGACGAGCGCGAGGAAGACGATGCAGTAGGCGACTACTGCGAGAGGTTCCACGCTGAGGAAGACAGGGGTGTAGACGCCGATGTTGTCGCCGCCGTTGGCAAGGGTGACGCCTGCGACTGTCCACACGCCGACCTTCTTGCCGGCAACCTTGGCCTCGTCGTCATCGTCGTCATCGTCTCCGCGCCAGGCCTGCCATGCGGCCCAGAGGCCGAGGCCCAGAGGGATGAGACCGAAGTACGGGATGGCTGCCGAGGGCAGGAATGCTCCGGCACCGATGGTCACCAGGACCGCGGCACCGAGGATGCCGGCGAATCCGAGGTACTGGCCGGCCAGAATGCGGGCGGTAGTGCCGCGCTGGCCTGCCCCTCGCGCGAAGAAGAGGGAGAGCACGATGATGTCGTCGATGTTGGTCGCTGCGAACAGGCCCATCGCCTGCAAGACCGAGGTGAGGATCATGCGCCCTCCCCAGCTGCGTCGCATCCGGGAAGCGAGCAGGCGGGATCGATGCACGGGGCGTCTTCGTCCACTGCCAGGGTGGCATCGACCAGTGCCGTCAGCGCCTGCGCCAGGTGCGAATCGGCGATCTCATATCGTGTCCGACGACCCTCGGGCTCGGAGACGACGATCCCGCAATCGCGCAGGCATGCCAGGTGGTTGGACACGTTCGGGCGTGTCAGGTCCAGATCTCGGGCCAGTTCCGCCGGGTAAGCGGGATGGTCGAGCAGGGTCAAGATGATCCGGGATCGAGTGGGGTCGGCCAGTGCACGACCCAGGCGGTTCATCACGTCGAGACGCGAAGCAATAGTCAGCATGGACTGAACTATACAGCGCGCACTGAACACTCGGTCACAGGCGTCAGCCCAGATCGCATGCCCGTAAGGGGAACCCTCACCGGACACCACCGCTACTTATCGAGAGGAACGACGGCACGCCTGGCGGGCTGTCCCGTAAGACCCGTCCGGTGAACTGTCCGGTGAAGGGAGGCTATATGACACACTGGGGAGCATGTCCCCCTTGAAGGTCGGCTATGCCCGAGTCTCCACCGACGAGCAGGACCTGACCGCGCAGCGTGACGGACTCGCGGCGTTCGGCGTCGATCCCAAGCGCATCTACGTCGATCACGGGCTCACGGGCCGCAACGCCGACCGTGAGGGCCTGCGGCAGGCGCTGGCTGCCTGTCGGGACGGCGATACGTTCGTGGTCACCAAGCTCGATCGGCTGGCGCGTTCAGTCCGTGATGCCCACCAGATCGCCGACGACCTCGCGGCGCGGGAAGTGAAGCTGAGCATCGCCGGATCGGTGTACGACCCGACCGACCCGATGGGGAAACTGTTGTTCAACGTGCTGGCGATGGTCGCCGAGTTCGAAGCCGACCTCATCCGTGCCCGCACCCGCGAGGGGATGAAGGTCGCCAAGGCCAAGGGCCGGCTGCGCGGGAAGTCACCGAAACTCACCCCCCGGCAAGAAGCTCACCTCGTCCAGCTACATGCTGCCGACGAGCACACCGTGGGCGAGCTGGCCGAGCTGTTCAGCGTGGGCCGCTCCACGGTCTACCGCGCCCTTCAGCGCGCCGAGCGCGGGCGCGAGAACGCCTTGCAGTAGGTGCGTCGTGGACGCTCGAGCGCGGTGGCGAATCCTCAGGCTCCACGTCGAGGACCAGGTGCCCCTCGCGCGCTTAGCTCGCGAGACCGATGTAGGGCTGCGGACCCTGGAGCGCTGGCACGCCCGCTACCGCGCCGACGGCTACGCCGGACTGGAGACAGCCTCACGGGCGGACGCCGGCTCCCGCCGCCTTCCGCCCGACCTCGTCGACCTGATCGAGGGCCTGGCACTGAGCAAGCCGCGGCCGGCCATCGCCACGATCCATCGCAAAGTCACGGGCATCTGCGCCGCCCGGAGGTGGCCGGTCCCCTCCTACTCGGTGGTGTGGGACATCGTGCGGACCCTGGATCCCGGCATGGTCACCCTCGCCCTGGAGGGCGCAGCGTCCTACCGCGACAAGCACGAGCTGGTGCTACGCCGGCAAGCAGAGCTGCCCAACGCGATGTGGCAATCCGATCACACCATGCTCGACATCCTGGTGGTGGGCACCGACGGCAAGCCCGCACGGCCATGGCTGACAACGATCCTCGACGACTGCTCCCGGGCGGTCTGCGGCTACACAGTCTTCCTGGGCGCACCGTCGGCGATGAACACCGCCCTGGCGCTGCGCCAAGCGATCTGGCACAAGACCGACCCGGCCTGGCCGATGTGCGGCCTGCCCGACGTGCTCTACGTCGACCACGGCAGCGACTTCACCAGTGACCAGCTCGCCCACACCGCCGTCGACCTCCACATCCGACTGATCCACTCCACCGTCGCCCGACCCCAGGGACGGGGCAAGATCGAGCGGTTCTTCGGCACCATCAACACCGAGCTACTCGCCACCCTGCCCGGACACATCACCGAAGGGCACCCCTGGCCGACACCGAAACTGTCCCTGGCCGCCCTCGATAGCGCCCTGGAGGCGTTCGTGGCCACCTACAACGACCGCACGCACAGCGAGCTCGGAACCTCCCCGCGCAGCGCGTGGATCGCCGATGGCTGGCTGCCCCGAATGCCCGAGAGCCTGGAAGACCTCGACAGACTGCTGTTGACCGTCGCCAAGACCCGCGTCGTGCGCCGCGATGGCATCCGCTTCCAGGGCCTGCGCTACGTCTCGCCAACTCTGGCCGGCTACGTCGGACGCTCGGTCGTGATCCGCTACGACCCCCGCGACATCACCGAGATCCGCGTCTTCGATCACGACGAATTCGTCTGCAAGGCCGTCAACCAAGAGCACCACGACCAGAAGGTCAGCCTCAAGGAGATCCAGGCCGCGCGCAACGCCCGCCGCCGGGCGCTGCGAGCCGGCATCAACGAACGCATCGCCCTCGTGGCCGCACCTACCGAGACGCCACGGATCACCGAAGCACCGGCTCCGGCGCCGAGGTCGGCGTTGAAGATCTACAAGGAGGACCTCAGGTGAGCCAGCGCTTCATCGTCACCAAGGAGCACCGCCGCTTCACCGAGTTCGCCGACGCCGTGCGCCGCGGGCACACCATCGGTTTGTGCTTCGGATCAGCCGGCGTAGGAAAGACACTCTCCGCGCGCCGCTACGCACACTACGAGAAGGCTCATGACCTGCTGACCTACTGGGGGCCGCGCTCCGACAACGACGCCAAGATCTACGCCGCCTTGAACCGGAGCCGCACCGTGCTCTACACCCCCAGCGTGCTGACCACCCCGCGGACCCTGAAGGACGAGCTGACCCAAGCCATCACCCGCACCAACATGTGCATCGAGCAGCACCTCGTACCTCCCGGCACGGCCACTCCCGAGGCCTGGGGATGGCGACACGGCAGGAACTACGTGGAGCTGATCATCGTCGACGAGGCCGAACGACTGCGTCCCGCCGCTCTGGAACTGCTGCGCGATCGCTACGACCGCGACGACATCGCCCTGATCCTGATCGGCATGCCCGGCCTGGAGAAGCAGTTCAGCCACTACCCCCAGTTCTACAGCCGAGTCGGCTTCGCCCACCAGTACCGGCCCCTGGGACAAGACGAACTGCTGTTCGTCCTCGAGCGACACTGGCGATCCCTCGGCAAGACCCTCGACCCCGACGACTTCACCGACGCCCAAGCCATCGCAGCCATCGCACGGATCACCCGCGGCAACTTCCGGCTCCTCGAACGCCTCTTCCCCCAGATCCAGCGGGTCCTGAAGATCAACGAACTCGACACCATCACCAACGACGTCATCGAAGCCGCACAGAGCACCCTGGTCATCGGTGTCACCTGACCCCGCCACGAAGCGACCGAAGAACCCCGCCATTCAGCAGACGAAGTCACATAATAAGGTTCCGTTTTGTCCGTACGGAGTCGACTTCCGGTACGCTAACGGCATGGAATTGGGCTACGCGCGGGTCTCGACGGCCAAACAGGACCTCGACCGGCAGATCGACGCCCTCCACCAGGTCGGGATCGCCCCGGAGCGGATCTATGTGGACAAGAAGTCCGGGGCCACCACAGATCGCCCCGGACTGACCGCGGCGCTGGCCTACGCCCGGGAGGGTGATGTGATCGTGGTGCACACCCTGGACCGGCTCGGGCGCACCGTGCGCGACACCCTGAACCTGATCCACGATCTCGCCGAGCGTGGGGTCGGAGTCCGTAACTTGGCGGATCCGATCAAGGTGGACTCCACCAACCCGAACGACCCGATGGCTCAGCTGGCGGTGGTGCTGCTGGCGCTGTTCGGGCAGATGGAACGCACCTACACCCTCGAGCGCGCCGCCCACGCGAGGGCGGTGGCCACCGCGAAGGGCCGGCGGATCGGGCGGCCCTCGGTGGTGGATGCGGACAAGCTGGCCTACGCGGCCCATCTGCGCGAGACCGGGCACACGATGGCGGAGATCGTGGCCAAGACCGGGATCACCCGCACTACTCTTTACCGTCACCTTCCGCCCCGGCCAGCCGAGTCAGTGACGGTCGAACCGGTCGCTGCCGACTCCGAGAGGGGGCCCGAGGGCTGAGCCGCTCAAGGCGGCGGTTGCAGGTCCAGGGGCAGTGGAACTGTCGCGATTCTGGTGGCTTCGGCGCCGTGACGTCGTGGGTGTCGCGTCCGCTCCGACGCGCCGTTCTTCGGGGGAAGTGCGTCGATGATCCGATCTGTAGTCCGCCTCCCGGATCCAGCCGGGTGAGCCTTGTCCCCTCCTTGTGTGTGAGGTAGCGCACCTGCCTTCTTGACCGGGAACTCGGCACATCGGTATGATTCTACTCAGTAGACATGATTTCTATCTAGTGAAATCTGATGGCTGAGGGTGGAGGAGTTCCGGCATGCGCACAGAAGAGATCGATGTCCTGATCAGTGAGGTGGGGCCGCGTGATGGTCTGCAGAGCGTGGACCGGGCCATGCCCACCGAGCTGAAGTTCCGGTGGGTCGAGGCTCTGGCCGCCGCGGGGTTGCGGGAGATCGAGGTCGGTTCCTTCGTCTCGCCCAAGCGTCTGCCGCAGATGGCGGACACGGGTCAGGTGGTGGCTCATGCCCGGGGGCTCGAGGGGCTGAATGTCCTGGCGCTGGTGCCGAATCTGCGTGGGGCCCAGGACGCGGTGGCGGCGGGGGCCAAGGCGCTGACCATGCCGATCTCCGCCTCTCGGGCGCACAGCCTGGCGAACATCGGCAAAACCCCGGAGGAAGCGATCAGGGAAGTGGGCCGGGTGGCCGATTTCCTGGCCTCCCGGGATGAGCCGGTGAGCCTGGAGGTCGGTATCTCCACGGCCTTCGGGTGCACGATCCAAGGGCCCGTCCCGGAGGACGAGGTCCTGGAAATCGCCCGGTTGTGCGCCGAGGCGGGCGCCGACAGTGTGGGGCTCTCGGATACCACCGGCAGCGCCAACCCGGCGCAGGTCAGCCGGATGTTCACCGCCCTGCGCCGGGAGCTGGGCGAGCGGGCCGGCGGGGCGCATCTGCACAACACCCGCGGGCAGGGTCTGGCCAATGTCGTGGCCGCCCTGGACGCGGGGGTGAGAACACTGGACGCCTCCCAGGCCGGTCTGGGCGGGTGCCCCTATGCGCCCGGGGCCAGCGGCAACATCGTGACCGAGGACCTGGTCTATCTGCTGGAGTCGATGGGACTGCGCACCGGGGTGGACCTGGAGGCGTTGATCGCGGCCCGGGAGATCATCCGAGAGGGATTGCCCGGGGAGCCGTTGTACGGCCATGTGCCCGATGCCGGGGTGCACAACGGCTTCGTCTACGCCGGGACCCAGGAGGTCACCCGATGAACCAGCTGCCGCTGACCGGGATCAAGGTCGTGGAGTTCTCCCACATGGTCATGGGCCCGGCCGCTGGTCTCGCCCTGGCCGATCTGGGGGCCGAGGTGATCAAGATCGAGCCGGTCGGGGCCGGGGACAAGACCCGGTACCTGCCCGGCTCCGGGGCCGGCTACTTCCCGATGTTCAATCGGAACAAGAAGTCCCTGGCCGTGGACCTCAAGAGCGCTGCCGGTCTCGAGCTGGTCCGGGAACTGATCGATCAGGCCGATGTGGTCACCGAAAACTTCCGCCCCGGCGGGCTGGAAGCCATGGGCCTGGGCTACGAACAGCTGTCGGAGACCAACCCCGGGCTGGTGTACCTGTCGATGAAGGGCTTCCTGCAGGGCCCCTACGAGCACCGGGCCGCCCTGGACGAGGTGGTGCAGATGATGGGCGGTTTGGCTTACATGACCGGGCCCCCCGGTCAGCCGCTGCGGGCCGGGACGTCGGTCAACGACATCATGGGCGGACTGTTCGGGGCGATGGCGGTGATGGCTGCCCTGCTGGAGCGGACCCGCACGGGGCGCGGGCAACAAGTGCGCAGCTCGTTGTACGAGAACAACGTCTTCCTCGTCGGCCAGCACATGGCCCAGTACGGGGTCACCGGGGTCGCCGCCTCACCCATGCCCGCCCGCCTGTCGGCCTGGGCGGTCTACGAGGTCTTCGACACCCGGGATGAGAAAATCTTCATCGGCGTCGTCAGCGACACACACTGGCGCTCCTTCTGCTCCGCCTTCGAGCTGGAGGAACTGGCCCAGGACCACTCCCTGGCCACCAACCCCGCCCGCGTCGCGGCCCGGGACCGGATCCTGCCGGTGATCCGGCACCGGCTGTCCCAGCTGACCCGGGAGGAGGCTTCGGCGCTGTGCGAGGCCGCGAACCTGCCCTTCGCCCCGATCCAGCGCCCCGAGGACCTGTTCACCGATCCGCACCTGGCCCAGCCCGGGGCCATGCCGGAAGTGACCCTGGCCAACGGCCAGAAGCTGCCACTGCCGGCCCTGCCCATCGAGATGGACGGCCACCGACTGGGGGTGCGCCTAGATCTGCCGCAGGCCGGTGAGCACAGCGCGACCCTCGCCGCGGAGCTGGGATATGACCCGCAGCAGGTGGAGGAACTGATCGAGGCCGGGGTGATCTCGGCCCCGGTGCACGAACAGCACCAGGCACCACACCTGACCTGACACCAGCACACCCAGCCGTGGGCCCCGAGGCAACCGCCTCGGGACCCACGGCATATGTGCGTCCGGGGACCGCCTGGCGGGGCCGGCCACGTTCGTGGCCAGGGGGCGGTGTCGGTCGGTCCGCGCCACCGGGTCGGCATCTGTGGCCACCAGGTGAGGCTGGGCATGGTGGCGACACCGCCGGCGGCGGCGGGGACTCCCTCACCGGCGACACCGCTGCGGCCCGTGGCAGGGGCAGTGATGAGTGGTGGGTCGTCGGTGATGCGGATGCTGAGGCGTCCCGCTCGTCCACGAGAGACCACTACTGAGCAGGTGCATCGATCTCACAACTTTGGTCGACGTCGGTGGCGCCGTCGTCCCGTAGCGATCTGCCTTGAAGGGGAGTGCTGGTCGACAGACTCGGGCGCCCATGGAAGTCGAAGGCCATAGACGGCTCCCGGTGCCGGCAGCGCAGAGCCTCGAATGAGTGATCAGCTCATGGGGCCGGGCGGGCCTCGCCCGTGCTGCCGGTGCCGGGGCGGTCCTGGGGGCATAACGTGGAAGGGGCGCCCCCGGCGTGTGCCGGGGGCGCCCTGGTAGGTGGGGTGCTCGTTGGGCTCAGACGTCGACGCGGGCGCGTTGGCGCAGGCGCACGATGGCGATGGCGATTATCGCGGCGGCGAGCAGGGTGTAGAGGGTGATGGTGATGCCGCTGCTGACCAGTGCGGTGGCGTCGCCTTCGCTGATCGCCAGGGTGCGGCGCAGCTCGGTCTCGGCCAGGGGCCCCAGGACCACGGCGATCAGCACCGGAGCCAGGGGCAGTCCGTAGCGGCGCAGCAGGAAGCCTATCAGGCCGATGCCGATGAGCAGGAACACGTCGGCCAGGGACCCGCCGGAAGCGTAGACGCCCAGGGCGGCGAACAGGGCGATCCCGGCGTAGAGGTACTGACGCGGCACCACCAGCAGTTTCGCCCACAGCGGGGCGAAGGGCAGGTTGAGGATCAGCAGCACCACCAAGCCGATGAACAGGCTGGCCAGCAGGGTCCAGACCAGGTCTCCGTTGGTCTCGAACAGCAGCGGCCCGGGCTGCATCCCGTACTGCACGAAGGCGGCGAGCATGATCGCTGCCGTGCTGGAGGTGGGCAGCCCGAGGGTGAGCAGCGCGCCCATGGCGGTGCCGGCGGTGGCGTTGCCGGCCGCCTCCGGGGCGGCAACGCCCTGGATGGCGCCGCGGCCGAACATGGGGTTGCGGCGGCGGCGGTCCAGGCGGCGTTCGGTGCCGTAGGCCAGGAAGGTCGGGATCTCGGATCCGCCCACCGGGATCACCCCGAAGGGCAGCCCGTAGGCGGTGCCGCGCAGCCAGGCCGGGGCGGCCTGGCGCATCTCTTGCAGGCTCAGCCAGGGGCGTCCCTGGGTGGTGATCAGTGCGGTGGTGGGGTGGTTGCGGCGGGAGGCGATGTAGATGACCTCGCCCAGGGCGAGCATGCCCACGGTGACCACGATGATGCTGATGCCGTCGAAGAACTGGGGGATGCCCAGGGTGAAGCGTGAGGCCCCGGACTGGGCGTCGATGCCGACGAAGGCGATCGCCAACCCGATCAGCAGGGCGGCCAGGCCCTTGAGCACGGAGTCGGCCACGACCGCGGAGATGGCCACGAAGGCGAACACGGCCAGGGCGAAGTACTCGGCCGGGCCGAACAAGGTCGCCATCTCGGCCATCAACGGGGCGCCGAAGGCCACCAGGGTGGTGGCGATCAGCCCACCGGAGAACGCGCCGATGGCCGCGGTGGCCAGGGCCTGGGCCGCACGGCCGGACAGGGCCATCTTGTGGCCTTCGAAGGTGGAGGCGATGGCCGAGGAGTTGCCCGGGGTGTTGAGCAGGATCCCGGAGATCGAGTCGCCGAACAATCCGCCGAAGTAGACCCCGGCGAACATGATGAACGCCCCGGTGGGGTCCAGGGTGAAGGTCACCGGCAGCAGCAGGGCCACCGCCATCGAGGACCCCAGCCCGGGCAGCACCCCGACGGCGGTGCCCAGCATCGCCCCGAAGAACACGTAGAGCAGATTCATCGGGGTCAGCGCCGCGGCGAAGCCCTCGAGCAGCAGAGGCAGTGAATCCATGGTCAGAACCATCCCAAGATGCCAGGCGGGAGCCGAAGACCGAGCCCCGCGGAGAACGCCAGTTGAATCAAGCAGGACATGCCCAGCGCCACGAGCAGATCGAAGAGCCGGCGCCGGCTGCCCAGGCCGCGGGCCACACCCCAGAACAGGACGGTGCCGGCCAGGATCCAGCCCAGCGGCAGCAGCACGGCGGCGAAGACGAGGAAGGATGCGACCACGGTGCCGGTCGCGACCCAGTCCGTGCGCGGCCGCCCGTCACGGGCACGCTCGGATGGGTGGGTGCCCCGGTGGGCGCGCAGAATCTGAACGGTCATCGCGGCCGCGACCACGAAGAGCAGGCCGGTGATGATCGTCGGGAAGAACCCGGGGCCCGGCCAGGCGGCGGAGGCGGGGACCTCCATGGTCACCAGCCCGTAGGTCAGGTACCCGCCGATGGCCACCAGCAGCGCTGGGACCGCCAGCTCGTCCAGGCGCACCGGCGGATCACCGTCGTGGGTCACCGGTGGGCCCACGGGGGGTTCCGGGGGGAGCTGCTCCGTGGCCGGAACAGTCTGTGTCGGGGTGTGGGGAGCGTTCATCACTACAGTCCTGCTTCCTCGATCACGGAACGGATCCGATCGGTTTCTTCGGCGATGAAGGCGCTGAACTGCTCGGCGGTGTTCTCCTCGCTGTCCCAGCGGTTGCGCTCGAGCGCGTTCTGCCACTCGCCGGTGGCCACGGTCTCGTCGATGATCGCGTTGAGCTCCTCCAGGTCCTCACCTGCGACACCGGGGGCGGCCACGACCCCGCGCCAGTTGATCAGGTCCACCTCCAGGCCGGCCTCGTGGAAGGTCGGGACCTCGATGCCGTCCACGGGCTCGGGCGCCGAGATGGCCAGGGCTCGCATGTCCCCGGACTCGATCTGGGAGCCGAACTCGACGTAGCTGGAGATCCCGGCGTCAATGCTGTTGGAGAGCATCGAGGTGAGAATCTCCCCGCCGCCGGAATAGGAAATGTAGTTGATGTCTTCCGGATCCAGCCCGGCGGCCTGGCCCATCAGCCCTGAGAGCACGTGCTCGGTCCCACCCAAGGAGCCCCCGCCGATGGACAGCGCGCCCGGGTCCTTCTGCCA
This sequence comes from Kocuria sp. CCUG 69068, assembly GCF_020833785.1. Taxonomy (NCBI): domain Bacteria; kingdom Bacillati; phylum Actinomycetota; class Actinomycetes; order Micrococcales; family Micrococcaceae; genus Kocuria; species Kocuria sp. CCUG 69068. The sequence goes on along the minus strand of NZ_PDDL01000096.1, from coordinate 344 downwards.
GGCGGCCACGAATTCCTCCAGCGTCCGGTAGGGCGAGGAAGCGGGCACGGCGAGCACCATGTAGTCATCGGCCAGCCGGCGCAGCGGCACGGTCTGCGTCAGGTCCTGACCCAAGCCGTTGACCTCGATGCCGCCCACCATGGTGGTGCCGGTGACCAGCACTGAGTATGACAACCCCATATGGCCCCACTGTGATGGTCTGATTTGGCCCCACCCGCGGGGTGTTGGTTGTGCTGGCCGGCTGTCGGTGACGTCCGGCTCTGCGTCGCGGGGTGTAGTCGGGGATCAGGGGCTGGCGGCTCCTTTCCGGGCGCGGGTGGTGCGCAGCCGGTAGGAGCTGGTGC
>NZ_PDDL01000095.1:0-13180 GCF_020833785.1 Kocuria sp. CCUG 69068 | reverse complement strand
CGACCGGCTGCTCGGCGAGGGCGGGGCCGCCCCGGAGACCCTCGCGGGCGGCCTCGGCGCGGCCCTGCGCGCGGAGGCCGAGGCCCCGGGCGCCGGGGACCCGCAGGCCGTGTTCCGCCGCGCGGTGGAGCTGGCCACCGCCGGCACCGGCCACCCGGCCGCGGCGGGGGCGATCGCCGGCGCCGTGACGGGCGCGGCCCTCGGGACGGCCGCGCTGCCGCCGGAGTGGCGCACCCGGCTGGACGCCGGGGACGTGGTGTCGGAGACGGCCGAGCGCTGGCTCAGGGAAGTGGGGGCGCCGCCAGCCGCTTGACGTTCAGTCCCGCGCCGGCGAGCAGCTCCCGGACGGTGCCCGCACCGGCCCGGTGGACCAGGTCCACCACGATCCCCGCGCAGGCCCGGGCGTCCTCGAGGGCGTCGTGGTGGCGGCGCAGCGGCACCCCGGCGGCCTCGGCCGCCCGGGGCAGCGCGTAGGACGGCAGGTCGTAGCCGCGCCGGGCCAGCGCCAGGCTGCACGCATACGCCAGCGGGGCGTGCCGCGTGTCCGTCTCCGCGCACGCGGCGCGGATCACGCCCATGTCGAAGGCCGCGTTGTGCGCCACCACGAGCTCGTCGGGGTCCTCGGCCAGGATCCAGTCCTCGATCCGCGGCCACAGCTCGGCGAAGCCGGGGTGGCCCGCCACCGTGTGCTCGGTGATCCCGTGGATGCGCGTGTTCCCGGGGTCGAAGTCCGCGCGGGTGCGCGGCGGGCGCATGTAGGCGGAGCGCTCCGCCACCACCCGGCCGCCGCGGACCCGCACGAGGCCCACGGCGCACGGCGAGCCGATGAAGCGGTTCGCGGTCTCGAAGTCGATGGCGGTGAAGGAGAGGGACGACGGATCCGCGGCGGGCCGGTCGGTGGTCGTGTCGGGGGAAGCGGGACGAGGCACCGGAACAGCCTACTGCGCCCGCTCAGGCGGAGACACCGCGCAGGTTGGTCTCGATCCAGTCGTCGGCCCGGGCGATGGACTGGTTGACCTGGGCGGTGTCGAGGTCGTGGTGCAGCGCGTAGGCGACCGCCTGCAGCGGGAACGTGCGCGCGTGCAGCCGGGCCCGCTCGTAGACGGTCTCCGAGACGGCGGCGCGCAGGGTGTCCCAGCCGTACCACAGCCCGAGGGACGCGGCGTCGTGCGCGGGGTCGGACAGACAGGCGTGGTCCCAGTCGATGATGCCCGTGAGCTCGTCCCCGTCACCGTCCCACAGCATGTTGTGCCCCATGAGGTCCCCGTGCACCAGGGTCGGCACCACGGTCGGCAGCGCCGCGAGCTCGGCGACGGCCCGCCGCGCGGCCTCCTGGTTGCGGGGCAGCAGCCGCGGGATGACCTCGTCGAGCAGCACGTGCCGCCGCCGGTGGCCGCCCCAGTGCTGGCCGGGACGGTCGAGGTACCGCGCGAAGCCGGAGGTGTCGACCTCGGCCAGCTCGGTCAGCACCCGGTGCAGCACGGCCGGGTCGCCGTGCCCGGGCGGGTGCGGGTGCCCGGGCAGCCACGTCAGGCCCACCCCGGTGTAGCCGTGGGAGACCACCACGCCGGTGAGCGGCCGCGGGGTCGCGAACGAGAAGCGGGGCAGCCTCCGCAGCACCTCCGTGCGGCGCTGGACGTGCTCGCAGACCGTGGCGTTCTTGGCGATCCGCACGGAGATCACGTGGCCCACGTTCACCACCACGTGGGCGGACCCGCCGGCGTGGACCTCCCACTGGCCGGGGTCGGCGCTCATGCCGGCTTCGCGCAGCACGGCCTCGACGGCGCCGGCGAACGGCAGGTGGTGGAGCTGCGACCAGGGCATGGTCAACTTCCTCGGTTCGGACGTGGGTCAGTCGGGGACGGCGGCGGGGTCGAGGGCGGTCAGCAGGTGCGGGAGCAGGGCCCGCATCGCGCGCCCGCGGTGGCTGATGGCGTTCTTCTCCGCGCGCGTGAGCTCGGCGCAGGTCCGGTCGGACCCGTCGGGGCGCAGCACGGGGTCGTAGCCGAAGCCGCCGTCCCCCACGGGCTCCCGCAGCAGGGCGCCGCGCAGCGTCCCGGTCTCCACGTGCTCGCGGCCGTCCGGGGTGACGAGCGCGGCGGCGCACACGAACTGCGCGCCGCGATGGGCGTCGGGGACGTCGGAGAGCTGGGCGAGCAGCAGCCGCAGGTTCGCGGCGTCGTCGCCGTGCCGGCCGGACCAGCGCGCGGAGAAGATCCCGGGGGCCCCGCCCAGCACGTCGACGGCCAGGCCGGAGTCGTCGGCCACGGCGATCAGCCCGGTCGCGGCGGTGGCGGCGCGGGCCTTGAGCAGGGCGTTGGCCTCGAAGGTGGTGCCGTCCTCGACGACGTCGGGCGCCCCGGCCGCGGCGGCGTCCACGACCAGCCGCTCGACGTCGGCTCCGGGCAGCGCGGGCGCGAGCAGGTCCCGCAGCTCGGCGAGCTTGCCCCGGTTGTGCGTGGCGAGCACCACCCGGGCGCCGTGGTGGTCACCCATCGCCGGCCTCGCGCAGGGTCTCGACCTGGATCTGGGTGAGCTGGGCGCAGCCGGCCAGCGCGAGGTCGAGCAGGGCGTCCAGCTCGGCGCGGTCGAAGGGGGCGCCCTCGGCGGTGCCCTGCACCTCCACGAAGTCGCCGGACCCGGTGACCACCACGTTCATGTCGGTCTCGGCCCGCACGTCCTCGACGTACGGGAGGTCCAGCATCGGCACGCCGTCGATGATGCCCACGGACACGGCGGCCACCGTGTCGGTGAGCGGCTGCGCGCGACGGGCGACGAGCCCCTCGGCCCGGGCCCACCCGATCGCCTCGGCGAGGGCCACGTAGGCGCCGGTGATGGCCGCGGTGCGGGTGCCGCCGTCGGCCTGGAGGACGTCGCAGTCGAGGACCACGGTGTTCTCGCCGAGGGCGGAGAGGTCGATGACCGAGCGCAGGGAGCGGCCGATGAGCCGGGAGATCTCGTGGGTGCGCCCGCCGATCTTGCCCTTCACGGACTCGCGAGCGGACCGGGTGGACGTGGCCCGCGGGAGCATCGCGTACTCGGCGGTCACCCAGCCGCGGCCCTCCCCCTTGAGCCAGCGCGGGACGCCTTCGGTCACGGACGCGGTGCACAGCACCCGGGTGCTGCCGAACTCGATGAGGGCGGAGCCCTCCGCCTGCTGGGACCAGCCGCGGGTGATCGTGATGGGTCGCAGCTCACCGGGCGAACGGCCGTCCGACCGGGTCACCCCCGAGGTCGAGAGGGCCGGTGCGGTCTGGTCGACGGGGGAATCCATGTGGTCCACCTTACCCCGCGGCACCGACCGCCCGGCCCGGCCGCCGGCGGCGGGGCTCACGGCCCGACGGCGGCCGCGGGACGGCCGCTCCCCCGCCGGACGATCCGGTAGGTGTAGGCGGGATCGGCCACCCCGATGGGTCCCGCGAAGACCTCCTGCGCCTCCTCCACGGCCCGCGTCGGGGAGTTCCACACCGGCAGGTGCGTCAGCAGCAGCTGGCGGGCCCCGGCGTCCCGGGCGGCCTCCGCCGCGCGCCGGCCGGTCAGGTGGATGCCGCGCAGCGCGTCGTCGCGGCCCTCGTGGTAGGCGGCCTCGCACAGGAAGACGTCGGCGTCCCGCGCGGCGCGCACGAGCCCCTCGCACGCGTCGGTGTCCCCCGAGTAGGCCAGGGTGCTGGGGCCCATGACGCCGTCGTAGTCGATGCGCAGGGCGTAGGGCTCGGGGGTGGGGTGCTCCACCCGGAAGGGCGTGATCGCGAACGGCCCCACCCGCACGGGCTCCTCCGGGACCCAGGTGTGGAAGTCGAACTCCCCGTGCATCCCGGGCTCCGTGGGGAGCCCGTGGGTGCTGCTGAGGTACTCGTGGAGGCCGGTGGGCGCCCACAGCGGGATCGGGGGTCGGCCCCAGCCGCGCGGGTCCCACTTGATGGCCACGTGCAGCCCGGCCAGGTCGATGCAGTGGTCGGGGTGCAGGTGGCTGACGAGCACGGCGTCGATGTCGTGCAGGTCGATGTGGCGCTGCAGCACCCCGAGGGCGCCGTTGCCCATGTCCAGCAGGATGCGCCAGGTCCGTCCCTCGGCGTCCTCACCGCTGACGAGGTAGCAGGAGGCCGGGGAGTTCGGCCCCGCGAAGGAGCCGGTGCATCCGATGATGGTGAGTTTCATGGGCGAGAGCCTTCCAGGAGGTGCCGGTGGGACGGCGGCCGCACCGGCCGCGGAGCTGCTCAGGGCGCGGACGGGCCCGCTCCCCCGATCATCTCCGGGGTGATCCGCGCGAGCGAGCCCGTGGGGTACTGCTCCGCCACGGAGCTGGTGTGCCGGACGCGGGCGACCTCCGGCCCCAGGAACCGCCGGGCGAGGACCTCGAAGGACGCGGCGTCCCCGGTGGCGAGGAACTCGTGCCGGGCGGGCCCGCCCGGCACCCCCGGCTCGCGCTCGAGCCCGTGGCTGACGAGCGCCCGGTAGACGTCCTTGGCGGTCTCCTCCGCGCTGGAGACCAGCGTGACGGCGTCGCCCATGACGTAGGAGATCACGCCGGTGAGCAGGGGGTAGTGGGTGCAGCCCAGCACCAGCGTGTCCACGTCGGCCTCGCGCAGCGGGTCCAGGTAGGCCTGGGCCGTGGCCAGCAGGCCGGGCCCCGTGGTGACGCCCGCCTCCACGTAGTCGACGAACGCGGGGCAGGCCACCGAGTCGATCCGCAGGTGGGGGGCGGCGGCGAACGTGTCGTCGTAGGCGCGGGAACCGACCGTCGCCTCCGTGCCGATGACGCCGATCCGGCCGTTGCGGGTCGAGGCGACCGCCCGGCGCACCGCCGGCTGGATGACCTCGACCACCGGGATCCCGTAGACCCGGGTGTAGCGCTCCCGGGCGTCGCGCAGCACCGCCGCGGACGCCGTGTTGCAGGCGATCACGAGCAGCTTGACGCCGGAGTCGACGAGCTCGTCCATGATCCGCAGGGCGTGCGCCCTGACCTCGGCGATCGGCAGCGGCCCGTAGGGCCCGTGGGCGGTGTCCCCCACGTACACGATCTCCTCGTGGGGCAGCTGGTCGATGATGGCGCGGGCCACGGTGAGACCGCCCACCCCGGAGTCGAACACGCCGATGGGTGAACCGGGGTTGGGGCGCCGGGCGGCCCGGCCGCCGGCCCCGAAGACGTCGTCATCCTGCATATCGTCAAGAGCGTAGTCCCGGGCGTGCCGCCGTCCCAAACCGCGCCGCGGCCGTGCCGCCGTGAGCCGCGTCACCCCCGGCCGGGGCGGGGGCCGCCCGGGGTGTCGTGCCCGGTCAGTCCCGGGGCAGGTCGTGGAGGAGGGCCTCCATGAGGGTCTCCTGCAACCACGAGACGAAGTTGTACAGGAGCGACATGTACGTCTCGACGTCCTCGATCGCGGACCAGTCGTCGTAGCGACCCACGCGCTCGGCGTCGGCCTCGCTGCGGATCCCGAGCCGGTCCGCCAGCACCAGCCGCACGTCGTTGAGGGCCTGCCCGAAGGCCTGCGCCTGGGCGGGGTCCAGCCGCACGGGCTGGGCCTCCAGCGCGAGGGCCGCCTGCTGCAGCACGCCGCGCTTGGTCTCCCGCAGCCCCCGCTCCGTGTACCGGCGGAACTCGGCGGCGCGCTCGGGGTCCAGGCTCCCGTCGGGCAGCAGCCGCCGCAGCGCGGAGTCGTCGGGGACGGTGGCGTCCCCGGACACGCCGAGCATCCGCTCGAGCGAGTCCTCCGAGGCCGGCTGCTCGGGGGCGAGCGCCTGGGCGACGTCCGCGAACAGCTTCTGGAGCAGCTCCTTCTCGGGCTCCTCGAAGCGGGCGGTGATGCCCCGGCGGGTGGACCGGAAGCCCTGCGCCATCAGTGGCCTCCCGCCTGCTCGAAGGTGGCCCACAGTCCGAAGCCGTGCATCGCCGCGGTGTGGGTCTCGGCCTCCTCGAGGGAGCCGCTGGCCACCACGGAGCGCCCGTGGTGGTGGACCTCCAGCATCAGGGAGCGGGCCTTCTCCTCCGGGTAGCCGAAGTAGGAGCGGAACACGTAGGTGACGTAGCTCATGAGGTTGACGGGGTCGTCCCACACGACCACGTTCCACGGGGTCTCGGTCTCCGTGGCCACGGACGTCGCGCCGGTGGGCCGGGTGCCGGTCTCCGGGGTGGCGGTGGCCGCGGGGCGGGCGGCGGCGGGAGTAGCGCAGTGCATGGTCCGTCCATCGTAGCGAGTGCCGGAGGCGGGGCGCACCGGCGGCGTCGCTAGAGTGGTGCCCGTGAACCAGCGCAGCCACCGGTGGGCCCCGCCGCCCACGTCCCTGATGACCGACCACTACGAGCTGACCATGCTGCAGGCCGCCCTGCACGCCGGCACCGCGCAGCGGCGCAGCGTGTTCGAGGTCTTCGCACGGCGGCTGCCCGCTGGGCGGCGCTACGGCGTGGTGGCGGGCACGGGGCGCCTCCTCGAGGGGCTCGGGAGCTTCCGCTTCGGCGACGAGCAGCTGCGCTTCCTGGCGGACACCGGCGTGGTCAACCGCGCCACCCTGGACTACCTCGCCGACTTCCGCTTCACCGGCTCGATCTCCGGCTACGCCGAGGGCGAGGCGTACTTCCCCTCGTCGCCGCTGCTCGTGGTCGAGGCCACCTTCGCCGAGGCGTGCGTGCTCGAGACGTACTTCTTGTCGGTGCTCAACTACGACAGCGCCGTGGCCTCGGCCGCCTCCCGCATGGTGGGTGCCGCGGCCGGGCGCCCGTGCATCGAGATGGGCTCCCGGCGCGCCCACGAGGAGGCCGCCGTCGCGGCCGCGCGGGCGGCGGTCATCGGCGGCTTCGACTCGACGTCGAACCTCGAGGCCGGGCACCGCTACGGGATCCGGACGGTCGGGACGGCCGCCCACTCCTTCACGCTCCTGCACGACACGGAGGAGGACGCCTTCCGCGCCCAGCTCCAGTCCATGGGCCGGGACACCACCCTGCTGGTCGACACCTACGACGTCGAGACCGCGGTGCGCAAGGCCGTGGAGCTCGCGGGTCCCGGTCTGGGCGGCGTGCGCCTGGACTCGGGCGACCTCGTGACCCAGGCCGCCTGGGTGCGCGGGCTCCTCGACGAGCTCGGCAACCCGGACACCCGCATCACCGTCACCTCGGACCTGGACGAGTACGCGATCGCGGCCCTGAACGCCGCGCCCGTCGACGCGTTCGGCGTGGGCACCCGAGTGGTCACCGGCTCCGGCGCGCCGACGTCGTCGATGGTCTACAAGCTGGTGGCCCGCGAGGACTCCTCCGGCGAGCTGCGGCCCGTGGCGAAGGCCGCGAAGGGCAAGGTGTCCGTGGGCGGGCGCAAGCACGCCCTGCGGCGCCGGGACGAGCGGGGCACGGCGACCCACGAGATGGTCGGCATCGGCCGGCTGCCCGACGACGACGGCGACGACCGGCCGCTGCTGGAGGACTTCGTCCGCCGCGGCGAGCTGCTGGACGGCTGGACGGGCCCGGAGGGGGTCCGCCGGGCCCGGGAGCGGCACGCGGCGTCCGTGGCGGAGCTGCCCCGCTCGGCCCGGCGGCTCAGCGAGGGCGACCCCGTGATCCCGACCGTCCTGGGGCCCGAGGCCCCGGCCTGAGCGGCCGTCCGGGCGGCGCGCGCCGGGCGGGATCCGCCCAGCGGCACCCGCCGGAGGAGCACCACCGGGCGAGAAGCACCGAGCGAGAGGCACGAGCGTGAAGCACCGAACAGAGGGAGGAACACCATGAGGACCGCACTGATCGTCGTCGACGTGCAGAACGACTTCTGCGAGGGCGGCTCGCTGCCCGTCGCCGGAGGCGCGGCGGTGGCCGCCGCCGTGTCGGAGCACCTGGAGGACCACCACGGGGACTACGCGGCCGTCGCGGCCACCCAGGACTGGCACGTCGACCCCGGGGCGCACTTCTCCGACGAGCCGGACTACGTGCGGTCCTGGCCCGTGCACTGCGTCGCCGAGTCCCACGGGGCCCACTCCCACCCGGACCTGGACACGGACTGGATCCAGGCGTGGTTCCGCAAGGGCGAGCACGACGCCGCCTACTCCGGCTTCGAGGGGCTGCTCGCCCCGGACGCGGACGTGCCGATGGGCGACGACGAGGACGTCGACGACGAGCCGGACGTGAGCCTCGACGACTGGCTGCGGGAGCACGAGATCGAGGCCGTGGACATCGTGGGCCTGGCGACCGACCACTGCGTGCGGGCGACCGCCCTGGACGCCGTCGAGGCCGGCTACGACACCCGGGTGCTGGTGGAGCTCACCGCGGGCGTCGCCGCGGAGTCCACAGAGCGCGCCCTGCGGGAGATGGCCGAGGCGGGGGTCGAGGTCGTCCGGTCCTGACCCGTGCCCGGCAGCGGACCGCCCCGTCCCGGGCAGTCCGCGTCCCGGGCGCGGCTCACTTGCGCCCGATGAACCAGTCCTGCAGCTTCTTCACCCGCGCCTGGAGCTGCGCCTCGTTGGCCTGCGCCACCGCGGGTCCTCCGCACACCCGGCGCAGCTCGTTGTGGACCATGCCGTGCGGGGTGCCGGTGCGGGACGCCCAGGCCGAGACGTTCTTGGACAGGGTGGCGCGCAGCTCCTTGAGCCGCCGGTGGTCGGGCACCGCCGGCTGCTCCGGGGCGCGGGCGGCGCCGGGGCGCCGCCGGGCGTGCTGGGACTGCCGCTCCCGCAGCAGCGCCGAGACCTGGTCGGCCTCGAGCAGTCCCGGGATGCCGAGGAAGTCCGCCTCCTCCTCAGAGCCCACCGCCACGCCGCCGCCGAAGGCGCCGCCGTCGAAGAGGACCCCGTGGAAGGACGCGTCCGAGCCGATGGCCTCGAACCGGCCCTGGGCGAGGGCCGCGGACGCCTTCTCCTCCCGGTTGGCCTCCTCGAGCAGGTCGTCGTCCCAGCCCTCCTCGAGCGGGTCGGCCGGCAGGCCGGTCTCCTCCGCGGCGGGCTTGTCGAGGGCGTGGTCCCGCTCGGCCTCCATCTCGTTGGCGAGCTGCATCAGCGCCGGCACGGACGGCAGGAACACGGAGGCCGTCTCCCCGCGCTTGCGGGCGCGCACGAAGCGGCCGACCGCCTGGGCGAAGAACAGCGGCGTGGACGTGGACGTCGCGTAGACGCCCACGGCGAGCCGGGGGACGTCGACGCCCTCGGAGACCATCCGCACGGCCACCATCCAGCGGCTGTCCCCCGCGGAGAACTCGTCGATCCGGTCCGAGGCGCCCTTGTCGTCGGAGAGGACCACGGTGGGGTTCTCCCCCGTGATCCGGCGCAGCTGCGCGGCGTAGGCCTTCGCGTCCTGGTGGTCGGTCGCGATGACCATCGCCCCGGCGTCCGGCACGGTGCGCCGCACCTCCGTGAGCCGCTGGTCCGCGGCCTGGAGCACCGACGGGATCCACTGCCCGTTCGGGTCGAGCGCCGTGCGCCACGCGTGGGCGGTGATGTCCTTCGTGAAGCCCTCGCCGAGCTCCGCGGCCATCTCCTCCCCCGCGCTGGTGCGCCAGCGCATCTGTCCCGAGTAGGCGAGGAAGATCACGGGCCGGACCACGTGGTCCTTGAGCGCGTCGCCGTAGCCGTAGGTGTAGTCGGCGCTCGAGCGGCGGATGCCGTCCCCGTCCTCCAGGTAGCGCACGAACGGGATCGGCGCGGTGTCCGAGCGGAAGGGGGTGCCGGTCAGGGCGAGCCGGCGGGCGGCGGGGTCGAAGGCCTCCTGGAGCCCGTCGCCCCACGTGAGGGAGTCCCCGGCGTGGTGGATCTCGTCCATGATCACCAGGGTCCGGCCCGCCTCGGTGCGGGCCCGGTGCAGGAGCGGCTTCATGGCCACCTGCGAGTAGGTCACGGCGGCGCCCAGGTAGTCCCGGCCGTGGGAGCCGTCCGCGTTCTTGAAGTTCGGGTCGATCGCCAGGCCCACGCGGGCGGCGGCGTCCGCCCACTGCCGCTTGAGGTGGTCCGTGGGCGTCACCACCGTGATCCGGTTGACGGTCCCGCGGTCGAAGAGCTCCTTGGCCACGCGCAGCGCGAAGGTCGTCTTGCCGGCCCCGGGGGTCGCGACGGCCATGTAGTCCCGGGGCTGTGCCTCGAAGTAGCGCTGCAGCGCCTCCGCCTGCCAGGCGCGCAGCTTGGGGGCCGTGCCCCACGCGGCGCGGTCCGGATAGGCCGGGGGGAGGTCGGCGGCGGCTGCGCCGAACAGGGAGAGCTGGTCGTCCTGGGACACTCTGGCGACGTCCTTTCGCTCGTGGTGCCGCGGCCTCGTGGCCGCGGTGGATGACGGGGGCGCGGCGGCGGGCCACGCAAAAGCGCCCGCCGGCGGCGGGCGCTTGCTCGGCCGGGGGTGCTCAGCCCTGGTCGTCGCCCTGGTCGTTCGGGGGGCGGAGTCCGTCGTAGATCTCCTTGCAGGTGGGGCACACCGGGAACCGCTGCGGGTCGCGGCCGGGGACCCAGACCTTGCCGCACAGGGCGATCACGGGCTCGCCGGAGAGGGCGGACTCCATGATCTTCTCCTTGCGCACGTAGTGCGCGAAGCGTTCGTGGTCGCCCGGCTCCTGGAGCTCCCTGGTCTCCTCGCGCTCGATCGTCGAGGTGCCCCCGGCCGGCTGCGCCGGATCGGCACCGTACGGGGTGTCGTCCGGGCCGTTCGTCGGGGTGCCGGTGGTCGCCGCTGAGACATGCATGGGCGCCAGTTTACCCCGTCCCCGCCGGCCCCCGTGCGCCGGGAGCGCCCGTCCCGCTCAGCGGAACTGGGCGACCTCCTGGAGCAGCTCGGGGGCCCGCCGGTCGTACCAGCGCCCGCCGAGGACGATCCCGCCCCAGCACAGCAGCGGGCCGAGCACCGCCCCGGCGGCCAGCCCCGCCCAGCCCCACACGGGGTCGCCGGTGAAGACCTGCACGAGGAGGGGGACGGCGGCCGGCAGCACGAGGACGAGGATCAGCCCCAGCGCCACGAACTGGACGAGGACGTTCAGGACGGTGAAGCCCTGCGGCGTCTTCAGCGGGGACGCGCCCGGCGGGGCCACGGGGTAGGTGTACCGGGCGGACATCACCGAGGACAGGCCCGCCCCGCCCAGCAGCGCCAGCAGCGCGGTGCCCGCGACCCCGGGCAGCAGCTGCCACCGGCCCTCGACCGCGAACGGCAGCAGCAGCCCGGCCGCCGTGAGCGGCACGGCGATCACGAGCAGCGCGAGCACCCGGCCCGCGCGGTCGTGGACGCCCCGCACACCGGTGAGGACGTGCAGGTGCAGGGCGGTGTTGTCGTAGGACACGTCGCCCGAGATCTGGTACGCGAGCAGCGCCGCGATCATCGGGCCCAGGGCGTAGAGGAGGACGCCGCCTCCCTCCGGGTCCCGGGAGAACCACATGAGCACGGCGAGGGCCGGGATGACGAGCAGACCGGCCGAGTAGCGGGGGTCCCTGACCCAGTAGACCAGGCACCGGGCCGCGACGGCCGCCCACGGGCGCCGGGGCGCGAGGTCGAGGAGCCCCGCGCCGGCGGCCCCTTCGCGCGGGGCCGCGGTCCGCCCGCCGGCCGTGCTGGTGAGGGCCCGCTCCTGCGCGACCCGCCAGACGAGGACGAGGACGACGACGGTCAGGACCGTGACGGCCAGCCGGGCGGCGGCGGAGCCCCACCGGCCGGCGGCGACGTCGGCCGGGACCGCCCAGACGGCTCCGACCGGCGTCCACGCGAGCACGCCGGCGTACTGCGGCAGCCGGTCCCACAGCCGCTCCAGCCCGCTCAGCAGGCCGGTGAGGATCGGGCCGAGCAGCACCAGGGCCACGAGCGCGGCCAGCGAGACCAGCTCCGTGAGGCGTCGGCGGCGGCCGAGACCGACGGCGAGGGCGGTGACGCAGCGGGATCCGGTGACCACGAGGGCCAGCGCGAGCGGCACGCACAGGAGGGCCGCGAGCAGCGCGGCCGCGGACGAGCGCCAGGAGCTCACCGTGGCGAGGAGCGCCACGACGGTGAGCGCACCCGGCACGCCGACGACCGCGCCGAGGGCCTGGCCCCACTGCACCTGGCCCACGGACAGGGGCAGGAGGGCGAGGCGGGCCGGGTCCAGCGTGGCGTCGGCCCGCGCCGCGAGGATGGGCAGCAGCCACCAGGCCAGCACGGCCGCCGACCCGGCCAGCACGAGCACGGTGCGCACCAGGGACAGGTCCTGACGGCCCAGCAGGAACAGCGCGACCACGGCCAGGCCCAGCAGGAACACGAAATAGGCGGCGCCCAGCACGGTCCCCACGAGCACCCAGGTGCTGCGGGTGAGGGTGTTGACGAGGATCCTCGCCTTGAGGCCCACGAGGCGCCCGGCCAGGGCGGCGGTGCCCGCCCGGGCGGGGGCGAGGCCCTCCGGGGCCGGGGCGAGCTCCGGGCTCACTCCGGGCGCAGCCACGGCAGGCCCTCCCCCGTCTCCCGGCGCCCGCCGACCAGTTCGACGAACCGGTCCTCGAGCGTGGCCCCGGCCCGGACCGCGTCGACCGTCCCGGCGGCCAGCACCCGGCCGCGGTCCATCACGGCGACGTGGTCGCACATCCGCTGCACGAGGTCCATGACGTGGCTGGAGACGACCACGGTCCCGCCGGCGGACACGAAGCCGTGCAGGATCTCGCGGATGTTCGCCGCCGAGACGGGGTCGACCGACTCGAACGGCTCGTCGAGGACGAGCAGGCTCGGGGCGTGGATGAGGGCGCCGGCCAGCGCGATCTTCTTGGTCATGCCGGCGGAGTAGTCCTGGACCTGGGTCCCGGCGTCGGCCGTGAGGTCCATGGCCCGCAGCAGGTCGTCGGTGCGCTCGGCCACGACGTCCCGGTCCATGCCGCGCAGCAGGCCGGCGTAGGTGACGAGCTGGCGTCCGGTGAGCCGGTCGAACAGGTGCAGTCCGTCCGGCAGCACGCCCATGAGCTGCTTGGCCCGCCGGGGCTCGGCCCAGACGTCGACACCGGCCACGCGGGCGCTGCCCGCCGTGGGGCGGAGGAGTCCGGTCGCCATGGACAGCATCGTGGTCTTGCCGGCGCCGTTGCGTCCCACGAGGCCGAAGAAGGAGCCGCGGGGGACGTCGAGGTCCACGCGGTCCACGGCGACCTTGGCCTCGGGGGTGCCGGGGCGGCCGAAGACCCGGACGAGCCCGCGCACGCTCAGCGCCGGCGGCCCGCCGGACGGGGGCGCCGGGGTGTCCGGCGCGGGGGCGCCGGTCCGTTCCGGGGCGGCCTGCGGGAGGTGCTGGTG
>NZ_PDDL01000094.1:0-13426 GCF_020833785.1 Kocuria sp. CCUG 69068 | reverse complement strand
GCCGAGGAGCCGGAGGGGCCCGCCCCGCGCGGCTGAGGCAAGAGCCCGGCCCCGCAGGCGCGGCCCCCGGGGCCCGCGGAGCCCGGTGAGCGGGTGGGCGGGGCGGAGCCGCTCAGCGGAGCATCGCGAGCATGATCGCCACGTAGTGCAGCACGAAGCCCAGCACCGTGAAGGCGTGGAAGACCTCGTGGAAGCTGAACACCTCGGGGAGCAGGCGCGGCCGCCGGGTGCCGTAGACCACGGCGCCGGTGATGTAGGCGATGCCGCCGGCGGCGGTCAGCGCGGCCGCCGGGGGGCTGATCTGCCAGAACTGCGGCAGGTAGAAGAGGGCCAGGCAGCCCATCACCACGTACAGCGGCGTGTACAGCCAGCGGGGCGCCAGGGTCCACAGCAGCCGGAAGAGCACCAGACCGGCGGCGCAGGACCAGATCACGACCAGCAGCAGCCGGGACTGCGGCGGGTCCAGCAGCGCGACCGCCAGCGGGGTGTAGGTGCCGGCGATCAGCAGCGCGATGTTCGAGTGGTCCATCCGGCGCAGGACCATGTGCAGCCGACGGGGCCAGTAGGCGCGGTGGTAGATCGCCGACACGCCGAACAGCAGGATGCCCGTCACGCCGTACACGGCGCACGCGATCCGCAGCTCGGTGCTGGGCGCCAGCAGGATCGCCACGAGACCCAGGGCGACGACGACGGGCGTGAAACTCGCGTGGATCCAGCCCCGCCACGCGGGCTTGCGCTCCACGAGTCCCTCGATCCCGTGCTCGACCGCCTCCTCGACGCGGCCGGCGGCCCGGCGGGCGGCGCTGTGCGTGTGCTCCATCATGTTCCTCCCGGCGTGCTGTGCGTGAGTCCGTCCGGTCTCCCACCGGGTAGTTTAGGAGGCGTCGCCGAGAGCCGGCCGGGTCCGTGATCACCACCACGCCCGGCACCGTGGCCCCCACCACGTCCGGCCCGACCCCCGACACCGTGCGCGAGAACCCGGGAGGAAGCACAGATGCCCAAGCCACGGCCGCTCTACCGGTTCTACGAGCGCCGGCTCTCCGCCGAGCTCGATCCGCGGCGGCTGCCCAAGCACGTCGGCGTCCTCGTGGACGGCAACCGGCGGTGGGCCAAGCAGTTCGGCGCCTCGACCGCGGACGGGCACAAGGCGGGCGCTCAGAAGATCGTCGAGTTCCTCGGCTGGTGCCGGGAGCTGGACATCGAGGTGGTCACCCTCTACATCCTCTCGACCGAGAACCTCAAGCGCCCGGCCGCGGAGCTGGAACCCCTGCTCGAGATCATCTCCGATCTCATGGACACGCTCACCGAGACGGGCATCTGCCGGGTCCAGCCCGTCGGCGCCCTCGAGATGCTGCCGCCGCAGCTCGCGGCGTGCCTGGCCGACCTCACGGAGCGCACCGCGGGCAACGCCGGCCCGCACCTGAACATCGCGGTCGGCTACGGGGGCCGGCAGGAGATCGTGGACGCGGTGCGGGAGGTCCTCACCGATGCCCTCGACGCCGGCGCGGACGTCCGGGAGCTCGCGCAGAGCCTGTCCGTGGAGGACATCTCCCAGCACCTCTACACGCGCGGGCAGCCGGACCCGGACCTGCTGATCCGCACCTCGGGCGAGCAGCGGCTGTCCGGGTTCCTCATGTGGCAGTCCGCCTACAGCGAGTACTACTTCTGCGAGGCGCTGTGGCCGGACTTCCGGCGCGTCGACTTCCTGCGGGCGCTGCGGGACTACGCCTCGCGGCAGCGGCGCTTCGGCGGCTGAGCCCACCGGACCCCGCCCGTCGTCGTCCCGGACGCCGTCCCCGGTCGCGGCGCCGGGCACGTCCGGGGCGGTCGCTGGCAATTTGCGCGCCGTTCACCGTTTCTGCTCGCGCGGCGGGTCCGGTCCGCATACGTTGTCCTCAGGCGGACGGCGCTGACGCCGCCCGCCGGACCGAGGAGGAAGGGCCACCATGAGCATCTCCAAGAAGCAGGAGCGCATCACCGACATCTCCGCCCCCCTGGGCGCCGGGGTGCGCTCCTACGTGATCGACACCTCGGTGCTGCTGTCGGACCCCCGGGCGATCCTGCGCTTCGCCGAGCACCAGGTGGTGCTGCCCGTCATCGTCATCACCGAGCTGGAGGGCAAGCGGCACGACCCGGAGCTGGGCTACTTCGCCCGGCAGGCCCTGCGGCTGCTGGACGACCTGCGCGTGGAGCACGGCGGGCTCAACCGGCCCGTGCCCCTCGGGGACCAGGGCGGGAGCCTGGTGGTGGAGCTCAACCACGTCTCGGACACCGTCCTGCCGGTGAGCTTCCGGCTCAAGGACAACGACTCCCTGATCCTGGCGGTGGCGCTGAGCCTCGCCAACGAGGGCAAGGACGTGTGCATCGTCTCCAAGGACCTGCCCATGCGGGTCAAGGCCTCCGCCCTGGGCCTGGAGGCCGAGGAGTACCGGGCCGAGTGGGTCGGCTCCGACGTCGAGTGGTCCGGGACCGCGGCCCTCGAGGTCCCCGACGACGTGGTGGACCGGCTCTACGGCGGCGAGGCCGCCGTGGTCCCGGGCGCCGAGGAGCTGCCGGCCAACACGGGCCTGACCCTGCACTCCGTGCGCGGCAGCGCCCTGGCCCGGGTCCGCGCCGACGGCTCCGCCCGGGTGGTGCGCGGGGACCGGGACGTCTTCGGCGTGCACGGGCGCTCCGCCGAGCAGCGGCTCGCCATCGACCTCCTGCTGGACCCCGAGGTGGGCATCGTGTCGCTGGGCGGGCGCGCCGGCACCGGCAAGTCCGCCCTGGCCCTGTGCGCGGGCCTGGAGACGGTGATGGAGCGCCGGGAGCACCGCAAGGTCATGGTCTTCCGTCCCCTCTACGCCGTGGGCGGCCAGGAGCTCGGCTACCTGCCCGGCTCCGAGGAGGAGAAGATGAACCCGTGGGGCCAGGCGGTGTTCGACACCCTCGGGGCGCTGGTCTCGCAGGAGGTCGTCGAGGAGGTGCTCGACCGGGGCATGCTCGAGGTGCTGCCCCTGACGCACATCCGCGGCCGGTCCCTGCACGACGCCTTCGTGATCGTGGACGAGGCGCAGTCCCTCGAGAAGAACGTGCTGCTCACCGTGCTGTCCCGGATCGGGCAGAACTCCAAGGTGGTCATGACCCACGACGTCGCCCAGCGCGACAACCTCCGGGTCGGCCGCCACGACGGCGTGACCGCCGTGGTCGAAGCGCTCAAGGGCCACCCGCTCTTCGGCCACGTCACGCTGACCCGTTCGGAGCGCTCACCGATCGCCGCCCTGGTCACGGAGGTCCTGGGCGACCTGGACAGCTGAGCCGGGGGCCTCAGGGGCCGACGGGCCAGGGCAGGTGCCTGCTCACGTCCGTGAGGTCCAGGGGCACCGAGCGGAAGAGGTCGTCGATGAAGTACTCGTCCACGGCCTCGATCCGCAGGTCGTGGCCCGTGCCGGCCAGCGGGCCCTCGAGCACCTCGGAGCGGACGCAGACGGCCGTCCGCTCGTCCAGGAGCACCCGGGTGCGGGCCGGGGCCAGGGGGTGCCCCGGCGTCGTCGGGGTGTAGGCGTGGCCGGGGACCACCACGGCGCCGCGCACGGGCCGCCCGTGGTGGGTGCCGGTGCGGACGTCCTCGACCGTGCAGGGCCGCCGCTCCGGCAGGTAGGGCGGCACGGGGGCGTCCCCGGCCAGCTCGACGGGGTCGAGGATGGCCTGCCAGCGGCCGCCGCCGAAGACGGGGTCCCCGTAGGCCGCCTCGGGCCTGCGCTCGACGAGCCCGGAGTCCGTGAACACCGGGGCCACCAGCTGCGGCGCGAGCAGCCACGAGGCCGAGGTCGAGGCGACGTAGAAGTCGTCGCGCGACTGCTCCCGCGTGGTGGCCGTGTAGAGGGGGGTGCCGTCCAGGGCCTCGACGCGCAGGCCGTCCGGGCGGCGGACCCAGGCCCGGACGGGCCGGCGGGGCGCGGCGTCCGCGGGGGCCGGCCAGGACAGCACGAACCGCAGGGTGTCCCAGCGCCACGGGGAGGAGCGGCTGAGCGCGCAGAACTCGTCCTGGTCGGTGGGCGCGGGGACGGGGGAGCGGTGCATGACCCCAGTCTAGGGAGGGCCCCGCGCGTCCACAGGCACCCCGTCCCTGCGGGGGCCGGGGCTACGATGCCCGGTGTGGGCACCTTCCTGACCGAGCAGTTCACCCGCGGGGACGCCGCCGGGTGGGCCGCCGGGGCGCTCGCGCTGCTCGGCACCGCTGTGCTCGTGGTCGCGTGCGCGTGGCTGTGGCGCACCGACGTGCGGGAGCACCGGCTGCCCGGCCGCGTGGTGCGCCCGCTGTACCCCGGGTGCGGGGTGCTGCTGGGCGGGGCGGCGGTGCTGGCCGGCGAGCCGGTCCGGCTGCTGTGGATGCTGTGGGGCCTGGTGGTCGTGGGCGGGCTCTACGTCCTGCTCCGCATGCTCCACCCGGCCGGGATGGGCATGGGCGACGTCCGGCTCTCCGGTCTGCTCGGCATGTGCCTGGGCTTCGTCTCCGTCTGGCACGCCGTGCTGGGGGCGGCGGCCGGGTTCGTGCTCGGCGGTCTGGCCGGGGCGGTGCTCGTGGTGCTCGGCCGGGTCGACGCCCGCTCCCGGGTGGCGTTCGGTCCCGCCATGATCACCGGGGCCCTCGGGGTCCTCCTGCTGCTGTGACCCGCGCCGGCCTGCCAGAATGGGCCGGACCCCACCCCAAGACACTGCACGAGGAGCCCGCATGCCCACCCCCGAGTTCGTCCTGTCCCTGCGGGAGAAGATCGGCCACGATCTCCTGTGGCTGCCTGCCGTCACCGCCGTGGTGCTGCGCGAGGACGGCCGGGTGCTGCTGGCCCGGCGCAGCGACAACGGCAACTGGGGACTGGTGAGCGGGATCGTGGAGCCCGGCGAGGAGCCGGCGGTCACGGCGGTGCGCGAGTGCCTGGAGGAGACCGGCGTCGTCGCCGTCGTGGAGGAGCTCGTGGCGGTCAGGGCGGGGGAGCCCGTGCGGTACCCCAACGGGGACCGCTGCCAGTTCCTGGACCACACCTTCCGCTGCCGCTGGGTCTCCGGCGAGGCCCGCGTCAACGACGACGAGTCGCTCGAGGTCGGCTGGTACGCCATGGACGAGCTCCCGCCGATGCCGCCCCACCAGCTCGAGCGGCTGCGGGCCGCGCGGGCGCACAGCGGCCCGCCCCGCTTCGTGGTCTGAGCCCCCCGGATGCCGCGAGGGGTCGCGAACTGTGCCCGGACACGGCGAGGGGTCGCGTCCGCACGCAATGACGCAGCATTGCCGTGCGGACGCGACCCCTCGGTCCGGAAGGTGCGTGGGTCGCGACCCCTCGGTGCGCCGGGAGCGCAGGGTCAGGCGTTGGGGCCCGTCATGGTGGTGACGTCCAGCGCCCGGTCCAGCTGCTCCTCGGTGAGCTGGCCGTTCTCGACGTAGCCGAGGGCGATGGTCGCCTCGCGCACCGTCATCTTGTTCGCCACGGAGTGCTTGGCGATCTTCGCGGCGGCCTCGTAGCCGATGGCCTTGTTCAGCGGGGTCACGATGGACGGGGACGCCTCGGCGAGGAAGCGGCAGCGCTCCGTGTTCGCCTCGAGCCCGTCGATCATCTTCTCCGCCATCACGCGCGAGGAGTTCGCGAGCAGCCGGATGGACTCCAGCAGGGCCGAGGCCATGACCGGGATGCCCACGTTGAGCTCGAACGCCCCGTTGGTGGAGGACAGCGAGACGGTGGTGTCGTTGCCGATCACCTGCGCGCAGACCTGGATGGTGGACTCGCAGATCACCGGGTTGACCTTGCCGGGCATGATCGAGGAGCCGGGTTGGAGGTCGGGGATGAGGATCTCGCCGAGGCCGGTGTTGGGGCCGGAGCCCATCCAGCGCAGGTCGTTGTTGATCTTCATGTAGCTGTAGGCGACATTGCGCAGCTGCCCGGAGGCCTCGACCAGGCCGTCCCGGTTGGCCTGGGCCTCGAAGTGGTTGCGGGCCTCGGTGATCGGCAGCCCGGTCTCCTCGGCGAGCAGCTCGATGACGCGGGCGGAGAAGCCGGCGGGGGTGTTGATGCCGGTGCCCACGGCGGTGCCGCCCAGCGGGACCTCGGCCACCCGCGGCAGCGAGGACTCGACCCGCTCGATGCCGTAGCGGACCTGCGCGGCGTAGCCGCCGAACTCCTGGCCCAGGGTCACCGGCGTGGCGTCCATGAGGTGGGTGCGCCCGGACTTCACGACGTCCTGGAACTCCGCGGCCTTCCGCTCGAGCGACTCGGCGAGCTGCGTCATGGCCGGGACCAGGTCGTTGATCAGCGCGCCCGTGACGGCGACGTGCACGGAGGTCGGGAAGACGTCGTTGGAGGACTGGGAGGCGTTGACGTGGTCGTTGGGGTGGACCTCGACGTCCGTGCCCTCGAGCGCCTGGTTGGCGAGGGTCGCCAGCACCTCGTTGGTGTTCATGTTGGAGGACGTCCCGGAGCCGGTCTGGAAGACGTCGATCGGGAAGTGCTCGTCGTACTGCCCCGTGGCGACCTTGTCCGCGGCGTCCGCGATGGCGCGGGCGCGCTCGTCGTCGAGCACCCCCAGCTCCGCGTTCGCCTTGGCGGCGGCCTTCTTGATCTGTGCCAGCGCGACGATGTGCTGGGGCTCGAGGGGCTTGCCCGAGATGGGGAAGTTCTCGACCGCACGCTGGGTCTGGGCGCGGTACAGGGCGTTCGCGGGAACGCGGACCTCGCCCATGGTGTCGTGCTCGATGCGGTACTCGGTGGTCTCTGCGGTGGTATCAGCCATGGCGCCAGTCTAGGACAGCGCCGGGTGACGCCCGGCACGGCGACCCGGGGTGACGGCCGCCGCGCCGGGCACCCGGTTCAGCGGCCCGGAAGCCAGGTGCCGTGCCCGTGGACGAGCTCCGCCTGGCCGTCCTCGAGGTGGTAGAAGACGCCGACCACGGCGACCTCGCCGTTGGAGACCGCGTCGGCGATCACCCGGGACTGCTCCATGAGGCGGGAGGCCGTCTGCTTGGTGTGCTCCACGACCGCCGCGTTGACGTCCTGGTGGCCGTGGCGCTGGGTCTCGAGCACGGAGGGCATGATCCGCTCGATGAGGTCCCGCTGGAAGCCGCGGGGCATCTGCCCGGAGCCGGCGACGCTGTGCGCGGCGGTCACGGCCCCGCACGAGTCGTGGCCGAGGACCATGATCAGCGGCGTGCCGAGGTTCGCGACCGAGTACTCGATCGAGCCGAGCACGGCGTCGTCGATGACCTGCCCGGCGGTGCGCACCACGAACGCGTCGCCCAGGCCGAGGTCGAAGATGATCTCGGCGGCCAGCCGTGAGTCCGAGCAGCCGAAGATCACGGCGAACGGATTCTGCCCGCCGGCCACGGACTGCCGCCGGGAGGCGTCCTGGTTGGGGTGCATGGACTCGCCCGCCACGAAGCGGGCGTTGCCCTCGCGCAGGCGCTGCCAGGCGGCGGCCGGGGTGCGGGGCGAGGTGTCGTCGGGGCGGGTGTCCGGGGTCATGGCATCTCCGTGGTTCGCGGGGCAGGGGCGTCGGTGAGGTCCTCGGCGACGGCGGCGGCCAGCCGGTCCAGCTCGGCGCCGGACGCGTCGCCCTTGAGCACGACGGTGGAGCCGTTGACCTCACCGGTGTACACGGTCAGCGCGTCCTGGTTCCGGGACTCCTCCCGGACGTGGACGTCCCACGGCACGCCGCCCACGTCGACCGTCGCGGTGGCGGGGACGGCCTCGGCCTGCTGGGCCAGCCACGTGGGGTTGGCCATGGACGTCTGCACCAGGCCGATGAAGCTGCCCTGCGGGGTGGCCCAGCCGATCTCCCAGAAGGGCACCCCCTCGGCGGCGCCGCCGTTCCACCGGGCGTAGTTGGCGGTCCAGTCCTCGCCCGGCTCCGGCACGACCGGGGTGAAGGGCGCCTCGTCCGCGACGAAGTCCGCCTCCTGGGCGACGTCGACGTCGGGGCGGTACGGCTGGGCGTCGGGGCGGGGCTGGAGCCACACGAACGGCAGTACCAGCAGGAGGAGGACCGCCATGGAGATGATCATCCCCTGCACCGGGGCGTTGAGCCGTCGGGCCTGCTTCTCCGTGATCTGCGGGAGCGGCTGCTCCGGGGCCTCGGCGGCCTCGGAGCCCGGCGCGGTGCCGGGGCCCGCGGCCGCGGGGTGCTCTGCCGAGGGGTGCTCTGCGGGACGGTCGGGGGTCGAGGAGCTCACCCGTCCATTGTGCCCTGTCCGCCGGCCCCTGTCCGCCGCGCCCGCCCTCCGTCCGCCGCCCCCCGCTCCCTCCGCGCCGGACCCGCCCGGACGCACCCGGCCGCAATGTGGCCCAGGTCGCGGTCCGCGGAGGCGTGGGCGATATGCTGGGCGGGACGTGGACCGCGCCCGCGGCCGAGCCCGGCCCGGGGGTCCCGAAGAACGTGAACTCGAAGGTGAGGAACAACGTGGCCGAAGAATCCACCGGAACGATCCCCGCGCGCACCAACAACGTGGCCGACCGCAACCTGGCGATGGAGCTGGTGCGGACCACCGAGGCGGCGGCGATCGCCGGCGGCCAGTGGGTCGGCGCCGGCGACAAGAACGCCGCGGACGGGGCGGCGGTCGACGCCATGCGGTCCCTGCTCTCCACCGTGCACTTCAACGGCACCGTGGTCATCGGCGAGGGCGAGAAGGACGAGGCCCCGATGCTCTTCAACGGGGAGCAGGTGGGTGACGGCTCCGGGCCGGCCTCCGACGTCGCCGTGGACCCGATCGACGGCACCCGCCTCACCGCGCTGGGCATGAACAACGCCCTGGCCGTCATCGCGGTGGCCGACGGCGGGTCGATGTTCGACCCCTCCGCCGTCTTCTACATGGACAAGCTCGTGGTGGGCCCGGAGGCCGCGGACTTCGTGGACCTGCGCCTGCCCGTCAAGCAGAACCTGCACCTCGTGGCCAGGGCCAAGGGCGTCAACATCAACCAGCTCACCGTGTGCGTGCTGGACCGCCCGCGCCACCAGCAGCTCGTCGACGAGATCCGCGCCACCGGCGCCCGCACCCGGATGATCCTCGACGGGGACGTGGCCGGGGCGATCGCGGCCTGCCGTGAGGGCACCGGCGTGGACGTCATGATGGGCATCGGCGGCACCCCGGAGGGCATCGTCACCGCGTGCGCCGTCAAGGCCACCGGCGGCATCATCCAGGGCCGGCTCGCCCCGGTCGACGACGACGAGCGCCAGAAGGCCCTCGACGCCGGACTGGACCTGGACGCGGTGCTGACCACCGACGACCTCGTCACCTCGGACAACTGCTTCTTCTCCGCCACCGGCATCACCGACGGGGACCTGCTGCGCGGCGTGCGCTACCGCGGCCGCCGCATCACCACCCAGTCCATCGTGATGCGCTCCCGCTCCGGGACCGTGCGGATGGTCGAGGCCGAGCACCTGGCCTCCAAGTGGGAGAAGTACGCGCGCCACTGAGCCTGCCGCTGAGCCTGACACCGGGCCGGCGCCGGGCCCGGCCGGCACGGCCGTGACAGGACCCCCGCACCGACCTCCGGTGCGGGGGTCCTCCTGTCCCCGTCGCACCGTGTCCGGCCCCTCTCCCAGCCCGTCCCGGCCCTAGACTGGAGGCCGAACTGCGGGCGCCGACCGCGGTCCCCCAGCCGGGGCGGAGCGCCCGGGTGACGAGGAGGATCCCCACGTGAGCACCACGGTCAGCCCCTGTCCCAACCGCAAGACCTGGGACGCCACCGTCCGGGTGACCGGCGGGCACCCGCAGCAGCTGTGGGGCATCGGCGAGGCCCAGGCCTCCGCCGAGGGCCCCGGTCTCCGGGTCGACCGCGTCATGGTCCACGACGCCGAGCAGCGCACCGTGGGCTACGCGCAGCTCTACCTGCGCTCCGAGGCCGAGCGCGTGGTCGCCGGGACCGTGCACTGCCACGTCCACCGGCCCGAGGACCTGCCCGTGGTCGCCGCGGCCCTCGCCGACTGGGCCCGGGAGGAGCACTCGGCCGTCCTGCTGCGCTTCCAGGCCGACACCCTGCGCGCGCCCGGCACCCCGGAGGCGCTGGAGGCCGCCGGGTTCACCCGGCCCGCCGCGGACGCCGGGCCGGAGGAGCCCCGGCGGCTGGAGGTGGTGCTGGGGGAGACCGAGCGGGACCTCTCGCGGCGGCTCTCGGAGGCCACCCTGGACCGCTGCCGCACGGCACTGCGCACCCCGGGCGTGACGGTGCGGGAGGTCACGGCGGGCAGCCGGGTCCTCGCGAACATCGGGCTGCGGACCCGGCTCATCACCCAGCTGCTGGAGGACCTGGGCGAGGACTCGCTGCTGCTCGTGGCCACCGAGGCCGCCGAGGACGGCCGCGAGGCCGCCCTGGGCTACCTGTGGTTAGTGCACACGCGCGGTCTGGCGATGATCTATCGGCTCGGCTTCACCCGCCGGGGCCGGGACCTGGGCGTGGACGACGCCCTGCTGCTGACCGGGATCGTCGAGCTGCAGAAGCGGCGCGTGCAGCGTCTCGACGGCGGCGACCCGGACGAGACGGAGGTGCCGCTCGTGGTCCGCGAGCTGGCGGCGACGGAGCGCCCGGTGCTGGGCCCCTGGGAGAAGGCCCTGGGCCGTGGCCCGGCGGGGGAGTTCTCGGAGGACGTCGCCGAGGCCGCCGCCGAGGCCTCGGGGACCGCGGTCGCCGCGGAGCTGGGCCTGGGCGAACCGGCCCCGGCGTGGTCTCCCGACCTCGGGGAGCCGGACGACGTGCCCGAGGACGACGACGGCGCGTCCCGTCCCGTCCGGGGGCGTGCCCGGCGGGCCCGGGACCTCACCCGCCGCGTGGTCGGCGAGAGCATCTCCGCCCTCCGGGACGCGGCGGGGCGCTGAGACCGGGCGCTCAGGACTCCCGGCGGCGCATCCCGGCGACGGACTCCCGGAGCCGACCGGTCAGGCCCGGGAGGCTCTTGCGGGCCGAGACGGCGGCCTCCCGGGCGGCGCGCACACCGGTGTACGCGGCGTACTTCCCGCGGCTCAGCGGCAGGTCCCAGGTCCCGGGATAGGACTCCGGGCGGCCGCCGAAGGACTTCTTGAACTTCGTGAAGCCGTGCCACGGGTGGTCCGGGCCGGCGTCCTCGGGCGCCGTGCCGAAGAGGTCGAAACGGCTCAGTCCCTTCTGCTTGGCGTCCAGGACCATCCGCACGACCAGGGGGATCCCCGCCGAGAGCCTGCGGTGCTCGAAGTCCATCGCGGCGTGGGCATAGGTGCGGGTGTCGTCGGAGTCGTAGACGAGGGAGGCGCCGATGGGCTCCCCGTCCAACCGGGCCACGTAGAGGGCCGCCGCGCCCACGGGCATGAGGCTGCGGGCGGCCTCGCGCAGATAGGCGTCCTGCTGCCGGGCGAAGTCCTTGCGCTCGGCCGTGGCCTCGAGGAAGCCCAGCAGCACGTCGACGTCCTCGGGGTCGGCCGAGGTCGTGAAGGTCACGCCCTTCTTGGCGATGTTGCGGTGCAGGTTGCGGTTGGTGGACTTCATGTCCTTGAGGATCGCGTCCTCGTCCTGGATGAGGTCGATGACCTGGGTGTGCCCCGGCTGCACCTGCCGGGGGGCGGGGCGCAGCCCGCGCCGGCGCAACGACGCCTCGGGCGTCTCGAGCCCGTCCGTCACCGCGGCGTCGACGGGCTCCACCCGCACGAACCAGCAGCGCTCGGACCGGGCGGTGCGGGCGAGGTCGTCGAGCGCGGCTTCGAAGGCCTGCGGGGTCCGCGCCTCGGGACCGTACGGGCAGTAGAGGTAGCGGCCCGTCCGGCCGCCCTCGAGGATCGCGAGGTAGCGCCATCCGTCCCCGGAGGCCTGGAACACCTTGTGCCCCAGGTTCCGCTGGAATCCGGCCCATGCGTTCGACTGCAGTATGTTCGCCACGCCCCCACTGTACCGGGGCGTCGGAGCGCCGCCGGCGCCCCGCGATCCGGGCCGGTCAGGGCACCGAGCAGGTGCCGTTGGGCGTGAGCTCTTGCGTCCCCACGAGGGGCTTCGCCGCCGCGAGGGGGGCGGCCATCGCGATCCCGGAGCCCACCGGGGTGCCGGCCGGCAGGGCCTGCGCGTCCCGCGCGCCGCGGTCCGTGGCCTCCTCGAGCACCCGGTCGAGGTCCTCGTGCAGCAGGTCGAAGTCCGGGTAGGTGGGGAAGGACGGGTCGTAGTACGGCGGGCCGGCG
Source organism: Kocuria sp. CCUG 69068 (assembly GCF_020833785.1). Taxonomy (NCBI): domain Bacteria; kingdom Bacillati; phylum Actinomycetota; class Actinomycetes; order Micrococcales; family Micrococcaceae; genus Kocuria; species Kocuria sp. CCUG 69068. The sequence goes on along the minus strand of NZ_PDDL01000094.1, from coordinate 1,269 downwards.
GCGTACTGCACGAGCTCGTGCTCCTTGGCCTTGAGCGCCACGTCCACGAACGAGCCGATCTGGCTCTGCGGGATGTCGGTCTCGACGACCTGTGTGCCCGAGTTCGCGAGCTCCTCGAAGCGGGTCAGCACGTTGACGGGGTTGAGCTGCTTGAGCATCGCGGCCTGCACGCAGCGCTGGCGCGCCTGGCGGTCGTAGTCCGTGGCCCCCTCGCGGGACCGGGCGTACCAGAGGGCGTGGTAGCCGTCCAGGCGCTGGACGCCAGGCTCGATGTACCCGAAGATCTCGTTCGGCAGGCCCGTCACCAGGTCGGTGCCGCCGCCGATCGGAACGCGCCCGCCGACGTCGATGGTGATCCCGCCGAGGGCGTCGACGAGCTGCTCGAAACCGTTCATCTCGACGATCGCGTAGGCCTGGACCTCGATGCCGAGGACGCCCGAGGCGGCGTCCTTCATGGCCTCGGCCCCGGGGTCCGCGGCGTCGGGGTAGAGCTCGGCGTGGTTGTTCGTGACGTCGGTGTAGAGGGCGTTGAGGATGCACTCGTCGCCGCAGTTGAAGCCCTCGGGATAGACGTCGGCCAGCGGCGAGTCCGAAGGGAAGGGCGCGTTCTGCAGGTTGCGCGGCAGGGAGACGGTCACGGTCCGCCCGGAGTCGGCGTCCACGCTGAGCACCGTCATCGAGTCGGGGCGGCGGCCCGAGCGGTCCTCCCCGGAGTCGGTGCCCATGAGCAGGATGTTGTACCGCCCGTCCGCGGGCCGGAAGGGCAGCCCGCCCCCGAAGACGTCCGAGACCGCGCCGCGCGTCACGGAGAGCAGGTAGGCGGACCAGGCCAGTCCGCCGGAGGTGACGAGCATGAGCGCCACGGTGGCCGCGGCCACCGCGCGGCGGGTCCGCTGCACGAGCAGGCCGGGCCGGACGAGCCGGAGCGTGTCGAAGAAGAGCAGCGCCCATCCCACCGCCAGGGCCACGAGCCCGGCGATCAGCAGCAGGGACGTGAACGAGTTCGTCAGGAACCAGACCAGGGGAGTGCGCCACAGCACCAGGGACAGGAGCGCCAGCGCCGCCGCGGCCCAGACCACCACGTCGACCTTGAGGGCCGCCCGGCCGACGGCCCGCCGGCCCGCGACGAGCTGCGCGCTGCCGGGGACCACGAGCGTGGACAGCAGCAGCGTCCACGCGCGCCGGGCCCGGGTGCCGTCCCCGGCGTGCTGCGGGTGGCGCAGCGGATCCGTGAGTCGGGGCGGGCTCGCCGCGTCGTCGTCGACGCCC
>NZ_PDDL01000093.1:0-13590 GCF_020833785.1 Kocuria sp. CCUG 69068 | reverse complement strand
GAGCGCGGTGGAGGCCCAGGCCTACGCCCGCGCGGCGCACGTGCTGGGACGGGACGCCCCCGGCTGGGTCGCGGCGTGCGCGGCCGACGGCGAGTTCACCGGTTCCCCGCCCGGCAGCACCCTCCGGCGCCGCCTCAGGACACCGGGCTGGCCGGAGCGGGCGGGCCGCGCGGCGGCCTGAGCGGCGCCGGTAGCATGACCGCATGAGAATCGTCATCGTGGGCGGCGTCGCCGGCGGAATGTCCGCGGCCACCCGTCTGCGCCGCCTGCTGGAGGACGCCGAGATCACGGTGTACGAGCGCAGCGGCCACGCGTCCTTCGCCAACTGCGGCCTGCCCTACCACGTGGGCGGCGTCATCGAGGAGCGCTCCGCGCTGCTGCTGCAGACCCCGCAGTCCCTGGGCGCCCGGTTCGGCCTCGACGTCCGGGTGGGGCACGAGGTCGTCGGCGTCGACCGGGACCGGCACGTGCTGCGCGTCCGGGACCTCGCCTCCGGCCGGGAGGAGGAGCGGGGCTACGACGTCCTCGTCCTCTCCCCGGGGGCCGTCCCCGTCCGCCCGCCCGTGCCCGGCATCGAGCGCGCCCTGGTCCTGCGCGACATCGAGGACACCGACGCGGTCGTGGCCGCGGTCGAGGGCGCCCGCTCCGCCGTGGTCGTCGGCGGCGGCTACGTCGGCCTCGAGGTCGCCGAGCAGCTCGTCCACCGCGGCCTGCAGGTCTCCCTCGTCGAGGCCGCCCCCCAGGTCATGGCCCCGCTCGACCCCGAGATGGTCGAGCCCGTGCACACCCTGATGCGCGAGCGCGGGCTCGACCTGCGGCTGGGGACCACGGTCACCGAGGTGGGGGAGCGCACCGTGACGCTCGACGACGGCACCGAGCTGCCGGCCGACGTGGTCCTCGCCGCGGTCGGCGTCCGCCCCGACAGCACGCTGGCCCGGGCCGCGGGGCTGGAGGTCGGGGCGCGCGGCGGCATCGTCGTCGACGAGCACCTCCGCACCTCCGACCCGGACGTCTACGCCGTGGGGGACGCCGTGGAGAAGCGCGACGCCCTCGACGGGTCCGCCACGCTCGTCGCGCTGGCCAACACGGCCAATCTCCAGGGCCGGCTCGTCGCCGACGTGATCGCCGGCATGGACGTCTCCGACCGGCCGGTGCTGGGCACCTCCGTGGTCGGCGTCTTCGGCCTCACGGCCGCGGCCACCGGCTGGAACGAGAAGCGGCTGCGCGCCGCGGGCCGGTCCTACCGGGCGATCCACACGCACCCCGCGAACCACGCCGGCTACTACCCCGGGGCGGAGGGGATGACCCTCAAGCTGCTCGTGGACCCGGAGGACGACGCGATCCTCGGCGCCCAGGGCGTGGGCGGGGCGGGCGTGGACAAGCGCATCGACGTCCTCGCCACGGCCATCACCGGCGGCATCGCGGCCGCCGACCTCGCCGAGCTCGAGCTGGCCTACTCCCCGCTCTACGGCTCCGCCAAGGACCCCGTGAACATGCTCGGCTACATCGACCGCAACCACCGGGACGGGCTCGTCGAGACCGTCCAGTGGCACGAGCTCGACGACCGCCTCGCCTCCGGCGCCACCCTGCTGGACGTCCGCACCCCGGGTGAGCACACGGCGATGCCGATCCCCGGCGGGATCAACATCGAGCTGGACCAGCTGCGGGACCGCCTCGACGAGATGCCGGAGGGCGAGCTCGTGGTGCACTGCCAGGCCGGCCTGCGCGGCTACCTCGCGGCCCGGGTCCTGGCGCAGCACGGACGGGACGTCGTCAACCTCGACGGCGGCTACCTCACCTGGGCGGCCCGGCCCGACGGCGCCGCGGCGACGCCCTCCGGCGACGACGAGGACCGGGGCTCCCCGGCCGGCTGAGCGGCACCCGGGGCGCGGCGCAGCACGAGGCCCCCGCACGGGAACAGGGACGAGACGGTCCTGTTCCCGTGCGGGGGCCTCGTGCGTGCCAGGACGGCCCGACGCTGGTTCACGAAAGGTAACAGGGGGAATTCTCCTGTCCCCGGAGCTGTGGCCGGGACGGGCGACCGGCCACCCACCTCCCGGCCCGCGGCGCGCGCCGGGGGAGCGTCCCCGACCGTCGACCCCCGGCCCGGGAACCGCACGATTGCAGTCGAAAACGTCTCGCAGAGCGAGATGCGGGCTGTGATCTTTACCACTGGAAACCGATCGCGCGGTCGGCATCGCCCCTGGCAGCTCCACCGACGAACGCATCGATAACGGAGGAATAACGCCGCCGTGACGGATCCGTGAGGAGGCCATAACACCCCGCTCCGTAGAACGGACGTGCCGGTAACACCGGTGTTACGTGCATCGAAAGGAGTTGGACATGACCTCAGTGCCACATCGCTCTCACCGCCGCGAGGAGGCTGCGGCGGCAGAGCGAGTGCTGTGGGACGAGGCCGCCGCGAAGGGAGGCCCCGCCGGAGCAGCTCCGTGGACGGAGCCCTCGACCCGGGGCGTCCGGAGCACGGAGACCAAGCCCACCCGGCTGCACCACTTCTTCGAGCGCAGCTGCGACCTGACCCCCGACGCCCAGGCGCTGCACGCCGACGGCCGGGCCTACACCTACGCGGAGCTCGACGAGCTCGCCAACCGCCTGGCCCACCTGATCACCGGCTACGGCCTGAGCGCGGGCGACCGCGTCGGGATCCTGCTCCAGCGCTCCACGATGCTCTACGCGTCCCTCCTGGCGATCCTCAAGACGGGCGCCACCTTCGTCCCGATCGACCCGAACCTGCCCGCGGACCGCGTGCAGTTCATCGCCGAGGACTCCGACCTGTCCCTCATGCTGACCTCCGCCGAGTTCGTGGCCCTGGTCGAGGACGCGCCCGCCGACGTCGTCGACGTCGGCCGGATCGGCGAGCGGCTCGGGGAGGCGCCCGCGCACCGCCCGGTCGTCCGCCACGAGGGCGACCCCACGTGCTACATCATCTACACCTCGGGCTCGACCGGCCGCCCCAAGGGCGTCGAGGTCGCGCACTCGAGCATCTGCAACTTCATCGAGATCGTGCCCGAGGTCTACGACGTCCGCTCCGAGGACCGCGTCTACCAGGGCATGACCATCGCGTTCGACTTCTCCATCGAGGAGATCTGGCCGACCTGGGCCGTGGGCGCCTCCCTGGTGGCCGGCCCCACCGACGACGCCCGCCTGGGACAGGGGCTCGCCGAGTTCCTGCAGCGCATGGAGATCTCCGTGCTCTACTGCGTGCCGACCGTCCTGGCCACCCTCGAGCACGACCTGCCCCGCATCCGCAGCATCCTGGTGGGCGGCGAGGCCTGCCCCGCCGACCTCGTGGAGCGGTGGTCCACCCCCGAGCGCCGGATGCTCAACACCTACGGCCCCACCGAGGGCACCGTGACCGCCACGTGGGGCGAGCTCGCCCCCGGGCGGCCCGTGACCATCGGCAAGCCCCTGCCCACCTACGAGGTGCGGATCCTCGACGAGGAGATGAACGAGGTCGCCGACGGCGAGCCGGGCGAGATCTGCATCGCCGGCCCCGGCGTGGCCCGCGGCTACGTCAACCTGCCGCACGTCACCGAGGAGCGCTTCCGCCCCCACCCGGACGGGCCCCGGGCCGGACGGATCTACCGCACCGGCGACCTGGGCCGGTTCATGCCCGACGGCGAGATCGAGTACCTCGGCCGCGCCGACAGCGAGGTGAAGATCCGCGGTCACCGCGCGGACCTGCAGGAGATCGAGAACGTGCTGCGCCGGGAGGACGCGGTGGCGGACGCCGCCGTGAAGCTCACCTCCGGCGGCGACGACGTCGCGGCGTTCCTCACCCTGCGCGCCCCGGTGCGCGACGAGCGCGCCCTCTTCGAGCTGCTCCACGACTCCGTGGTCGCGGCGCTGCCGCCGTACATGGTGCCGTCCTTCTACGAGATCCTGCCCGCGATGCCGATGATGGTCAGCGGCAAGGTGGACCGGAAGAACCTGCCGGACCCCAGCACGCCCCGCTTCGTCACCACGATGGGGCTGGTCCCGCCGGCGACGGACGCCGAGTGGGGGATCACGGAGGTGTGGTCCAAGGTCTTCCGCATCCCCGAGGACCAGCTCTCCGTGGAGGCGGACTTCTTCATGGAGCTCGGCGGGCACTCGCTGCTCGCCGCGACCGCCACGTCCGAGCTGCGCCGCGCGCACCCGGACCAGGACATCTCCATCGCGGACATCTACACCTACCCGACCGTCCGGGACCTGGCGCGCCACCTGGACGCCGCCCCGGCGTACGTCCCCGCCGCGGCCGCCCCGGACGACCGCCCCGCGCCGCTGCACCACACCAGCGGCCGCGTGGCGCTGTGCGGCCTCGCGCAGGTGACGACGATGGTCCTGGCGGCCATGCTCGTCGGCTCCCCGCTCGCCGCGGTCCTGTACTCCTACGGCGGTCAGTTCAGCTACGCCCTGATGTGGGACATGCTCCTGGTGGGCGTCCTGGTCTCGGTGCTCGCCCGCGTCCTCCTGCCGTTCCTCGGCTCCCGCGTGCTGGGACGCTTCGTCAGACCGGGGCACCACGCCCTCTGGGGCCGGCAGTACTACCTGCTCTGGTGCATCGACGGACTGACCCGGCTCTCGCCGCTCAACCTCCTCACCGGCACCCCGATGGCCGCCGTCTACCTGCGCCTGCTGGGCGCCAGGATCGGTCCGGACGCCCACGTGGGCACCGCAGCCATCGGCCTGCCCTCGCTCGTCACCGTCGGCGCCCGCGCCAGCATCGGCTACAACTCCTCCGTGCAGACCGCCCAGGTCGAGGAGGGGTGGGTGACCATCGCGCCGGTGCACATCGGCGACGACGCGTTCGTGGGGGCCAACGCCCTCCTGCAGCCGGGCACCCGGATCGAGGACGGTGCCCGCCTGGCCGAGCAGTCCCTGGCCTCCCGCAACCAGACGATCCCCGCCGGCGAGCACTGGCTGGGCTCCCCGGCCCGGCCCGGTGACGGGGACGACGAGCTGCTCGAGCGGATGGAGCGGCGCCCGCTGCCCAGCGGCCGCTGGCCCGCCCCGCTGGCGGCCGGCCTGCTCCTGGGCTGGCTGGTCCTCGAGCTGATGCCCTTCGTCCTGGTGCTCCCGTCCTTCCTGATGATCTGGGCCGCGGCCCTGGAGTTCGGCCTCCCCGTGGGGCTCGCCCTCACCCCGGCGGTCGGCGTCGTCTACGTGCTCACGGTCTGCGCCGTGGTCGCGGGCGGCCGGAAGATCGTCCTGCGCCGCACGCCCACCGGCATCCACCCCGTGCGCAGCGGGCTCGGCGTGCGCAAGTGGATGGCGGACCAGCTGCTCTCCACCAGCCTGGAGAGCACCAACGCCCTGTACGCCACGATGTACACGGTCCCCTGGCTGCGCGCCCTGGGCGCCAAGGTCGGCCCCCGCTCCGAGGTCTCCACGGTCGGCCACATCGACCCGGACCTCCTCACCCTCGGCGAGGGAAGCTTCGTCGCGGACATGGCCAGCGTGGGCAGCGCCGTCTACCACCACGGTCACCTGTACATGGAGCGCACCGTGGTGGGCGACCGCTCGTTCGTGGGCAACGCCGCGTTCGTGCCCTCGGGCACCCGGATGGGCGAGGGCTCCCTGGTGGGCGTCGCCTCGGTGCCCCCGGCCGACGTGCCGGACGGCACGTCCTGGCTGGGCTCGCCCGCCATGTTCCTGCCCCGCCGGCAGGACAGCGGCAACTACGACGAGAGCCTCACCTTCCGGCCCTCGCGCGGCAAGGTGGCGGCCCGCCTCGTCATCGAGGCGCTGCGCATCACGGTCCCGCCGGCGCTGATCGGGCTGATCGGCTACCTGGGCCTGCTCGCCTCGGTCGCCCTGGTGCCCGAGCTGACGCTGCTCGGCTTCGTGGCCGTGCTGCCCCTCGTCGCGCTGGCCACCGGCCTGACCGTGGTCCTCGCCGTCGTCGTCCTGAAGTGGGCGATCGTGGGCCGGTACCGCCAGCGCGTCGAGCCGCTGTGGGACAACTTCGTCCGGCGCAGCGAGTTCGTCACCGGCGTGTACGAGTCCGCGGCGGTCCCCGCCCTCATCGGCGGTCTCGTGGGCACGCCCCTGATCGGCCCGGTCCTGCGCCTGTTCGGCGCGCAGATCGGCCGGCGGACGTACATCGGCACCACCTACCTGACCGAGTTCGACCTCGTCCACATCGGCGACGACGCCGCCGTCTCGACGGACGTGTCGCTGCAGACGCACCTCTTCGAGGACCGCGTGATGAAGATGTCCCACGTGGAGATCCTGCCCGGGGCCTCCGTCGGTGCGCGCTCGATCGTGCTCTACGACACGACGGTCGGCGCGGGTGCCTCGGTGGACGCCCTGTCGCTGGTGATGAAGGGCGAGCAGCTGCTGCCCCACACCGCCTGGCGCGGCATCCCGGTGCGGTCGGCCACGGCCGCCCTGACCTCGGGACGATGACCCGGCCATGACCGCCCAGTGGACGTCCCCGCGACCCGGCAGCGGGTCGCGGGGACGCCGTTGCCCCGCCGCCGGGCACGCACCGGCCGGGACGGCCCCGGGCGGGAGCGCGTCAGGCGCTGCGCATGTGGCCCATCAGCTGGGTGATCTGGGGGGAGGGCGGCGCTCCGAGCTCGTCGGCCATCGTGCTGCAGAAGCTGCGGAACGTCTGCAGGGCCGGGGCGTTGTTGCCGAGACCCAGGTCCGCCTCGATCGACACGCGGACCGCGCTCTCCCGCAGCGGGTCCAGGGCCCGGACGTTGTCGGCGAGCACGTGGGCCCGGTAGAAGTCGCGGTGCTCCAGGGAGAGCCGGGCGAGGTGCTCCACGGCGTTGACGTACAGGGTCCGCAGCCGGTCCTGCTCGGCCATCACCCAGCCGTCGTACCAGCCGGGCAGAAGCTGGGCGCCGTCGGGGGACAGGAACCAGGGGTCCTCCGTCACGGGCGCCGTGGCGGTGGCCGCCCGGTCCAGGGACGCGCGCAGCTCGTGCAGGTCCACGGTGACCGTTTCGGCCAGGGCGATGTTGTTGCCGCGGGCCCCGACGGCTCCGGGCACCTGGCGCGAGATGTTGAAGACGGTGGTGCGCAGGCTGCCCATCGCGCGCTCCGCGGTCCGGTCGGGCCACAGCAGCTCGCCGAGGAACCGGCGCGGCTTGGGACCGAGGACGGCGAGCGCGGCCAGCAGGCGCTGCTGCCGGTGGCCCAGGGCCAGCACGGTGCCGTCGAGCTCGACCTCGACGTTGCCGAGAAGCCGCAGCCTGATCGAGTGTTCCCCATCCATTGTCATGATCCCCCACTGTCATGATCACTGTCCCCGGTGCGCCCGGAGCCTGCCTTCCCCCGAAGGCCGTAGTCCGAGCACCGTCCTCTCCGGTCCCGCGGACCAGGATCCAGGTCCGCCGCGAGAGAGGGTTCAGGCACCGATGATCCCGGGCAACGCCCCGTGAGTCAAAAGCGAACGCCCGGAGTGCGTCAAAAGCAAACGAAAACCCAGGCGGCCGGCACTCGACCCCGGTGGAGGGTGGTGCGCAGGACCGCACCGTGGTATACGACTGATCCCCGGACCGGCGGTGCCGGCCGGGGCACGAGCTCAGGAGTTCTACCGATGACCGACCAGCGACCCGTCACGGGCGTCCGCACGGACCCCCTCGGGAACATCGTCGCCCTGTGCAATCCCGCGGAGGTGTGGTCCCCGCGGTCGACCACCCGGATCATCCGGGACATCGAGAGCGAGGTCCACCTCTACTACGTCCCGGGGTCGTCGGGGCAGCTGCGGGTCCGCGTGGTGTCCGCCGGGTGCGAGAAGCGGCTGTGGGCCGCCCCGGAGGACACCGTGTGCAACAACCTGCACGACCTCCCGTCCGTCTGATCCGCACGGACTGATCCGCACGGACTGATCCGCACGGGCCGATCCGCGCGGCACGGGGTGCCCGGGCGCGTCCCGGCGCCCCGTGCCCGGGCACCCCGTCGTCACGCGGGGCGCGGGCTCACAGGAAGCGCACGAGGTCCGCCGCGATGCCCGTGTAGGTGGCCGGGGTCAGCCCGGACAGCCGCTGCTCCGCGGCCGGGGACAGGCCCAGGCCCGCCACGAACTCCTGGAGTCGGGCGGCGTCCACCCGGCGGCCGCGGGTCAGGTCCTTGAGGCGCTCGTAGGGGTTGTCCATGCCCTCGACGCCGGCGATCGCCTCGGCGCGCATGACCATCTGGACCGCCTCCGCGAGGACCTCCCAGTTCGCGTCGAGATCGGCGGCCAGGACCGCCTCCGCCACGTCGAGGCGGGCCAGGCCCTTGCTCACGTTGGAGACCGCGAGCAGGGAGTGCCCGAAGGCCACGCCGATGTTGCGCTGGGACGAGGAGTCGGTGAGGTCGCGCTGCCACCGGGACGTCACGAGCGTGGCGCCGAGGGCGTCCAGCAGGGCGTTGGAGAGCTCGAGGTTCGCCTCGGCGTTCTCGAAGCGGATGGGGTTGACCTTGTGCGGCATGGTGGAGGAGCCGGTGGCGCCCTCCACCGGGATCTGCTGGAAGTAGCCGATCGAGATGTAGGACCACACGTCGGTGCAGAAGTTGTGCAGGATCCGGTTGAACCGGGCGAGGTCGGCGTAGAGCTCGGCCTGCCAGTCGTGGGACTCGATCTGGGTGGTCAGCGGGTTCCAGGACAGGCCCAGGCCCTCCACGAACTCGCGCGAGACCTCCGTCCAGTCCGCGTCCGGGACGGACGCGTAGTGGGCGGCGTAGGTGCCCGTGGCGCCGTTGATCTTCCCCAGGTACTCGGTGCGCTCGATCCGGGACAGCTGGCGGCCCAGGCGGTGGGCGACCACCGCCATCTCCTTGCCCAGCGTGGTGGGCGTGGCGGGCTGGCCGTGGGTGCGGGAGAGCATGGGGGTCTCCGCCGCGGACCCGGCCAGCGCCGCGACGTCGGCCACGAGCGCCCGGGCCGCGGGCAGCCACACGTCGGTCGTGGCGTCCTTGACCCCCAGGGCCCACGCCAGGTTGTTGATGTCCTCGGAGGTGCAGCCGAAGTGCACGAGGGGGACCAGGTGCTCCAGTCCCAGGGCGGGCAGCCGGCGGCCGATGTAGTACTCCACGGCCTTGACGTCGTGGACCGTCACGGCCTCGATCTCCGCGAGCTCCGCGACCGAGTCCGTGTCGAAGTCCGTGACGACCCGGCGCAGCCCGGCGATCTGCTCCTCGGTCAGGGGCGCCAGCCCCGGCAGCACCGACCGCTCGGCGAGGTGCAGGAACCACTCGACCTCCACATGCACGCGGTTGCGGTTGAGGGCGGCCTCGGAGAGGTGGTCGACCAGGGGCGCGACCACGGGCTGGTAGCGGCCGTCGAGGGGCCCCAGCGCGACGGGCGGGACGGCGGCGGCGAGCGCCGCGCGCCCTGAGGACAGGATGCGATCGGTGTTGGGCATGGGCACATTCTTCCACGGCCCCCGCGCGCTCCCGGGCGGACGAATTGTCGTCCGCCGCCAACTTTCGCGGAACCCGGTTGTAGCTTTCGCCCCGAAAAGCAGCGGGTCGTCCGGAGGGGCGTCATCGACCGGGGGAACCCCGGGGGTGCGGGGATAGCATGACCTCCATGAGTACCAGCGACGCTACCCGCACCCTGGCCGGCACCGCCCCGGCCTCGGGCCCGGCCACCGCCACCACCCCGGCGGTCCGGCCGCGCCCGGCTCTGTCCCGACTTCCCCGCTACGCGGCCGGCAAGCCCCCGGTCGTGGTGGACGGGCTCGTGTCCTACAAGCTGTCCTCCAACGAGAACCCGTTCGGGCCCGTGCCCGCCGTCAAGGAGGTCCTCGCCGGCTGGGACGCGGTGCACCGCTACCCCGAGACGACCTCCGCGGAGCTGCGGGAGGTGCTCGGCGAGTTCCTCGGCGTTCCCGCCGAGGACATCGTCACCGGCGCCGGCAGCCTCGGCGCGCTCAACCAGCTGCTCGGCGCCTTCGTGGGCGCCGGCGAGGACGGCACCCCGGACGAGGTGGTGCACGCCTGGCGCTCCTTCGAGGCCTACCCGATCAGCATCGGGCTCTCCGGCGGGCTGGGCGTCCCGGTCCCGAACCGCCGCGACGGCTCCCACGACCTCGAGGCCATGGCCGCCGCGGTCACCGCCCGGACGAAGGTCGTGCTGCTGTGCACGCCGAACAATCCGACGGGCCCCAGCCTCACCACCGCGCAGGTCGAGGAGTTCCTCGCCGCCGTGCCGCGCGACGTGATCGTGGTGATCGACGAGGCGTACCAGGAGTTCCAGCGCCGCGACGACCTCGTCGACGGCGTCGACCTGTACCGCCGGCACCCCAACGTCGTCGTGCTGCGGACGTTCTCCAAGGCCCACGGTCTGGCCGGGCTCCGGATCGGCTACTCCGTGGCCCGCCAGGAGATCACCCAGTACCTGCGCCAGGCGTCCCCCGCGTTCTCCGTGACCGACCTCGCCCAGCGCGCGGCGATCGCGTCCGTGCGCCACTACGACCAGGTGGCCGAGCGCGTCCAGCGGGTCGTCGACGAGCGGGAGCGGGTCCTCGCCGGGCTCGACGGGCTCGGCTGGCCGTACCCGCAGACGCAGGCGAACTTCGTGTGGCTGAACCTGGGCGAGCACAGCGGGGGCTTCGCCGAGCTGTGCGACGCCCACGCCCTGTCCGTGCGCCGCTTCGGCGACGAGGGCGTGCGCGTGACCATCGGGGAGCCGGAGGCCAACACCCGGTTCCTGGAGCTGTGCGCGCAGTTCCCCCACCCGCCCGTGCTCTGATCCTCGGCCGCGCCGGCCCGGCTCCCTCCCGAGCAACCCGAAAGGACGTCCTGCCCATGGATGCCGCCCCATCGTCCCCGGCCGCCCCCGTGCCGGCCCGCACCGTGCCGACGCCGGAGGTGCGCACGCGCCTGGTGCGGCTCCTCGACCGGGACGGCCGGCTGAGCGCGGACCCGGTCCTGTCCCCGTACGTGCGCGACGTCGACGCCGAGCAGCTGCGCGGGCTGTACCGCTCGATGGCGCTGGCCCGCCGCTTCGACGAGGAGGCGACCAACCTCCAGCGGCAGGGGCAGCTGGTGCTGTGGGCGCCGATGCGCGGGCAGGAAGCAGCCCAGGTGGGCTCCGCCCGTGCGCTGCGCCCGGCCGACCACGTGTTCCCGACCTACCGGGAGCACGCCGTGGCCATCGAGCGGGGCGTCGAGCCCGCCGAGCTGCTCACCGTGTTCCGCGGGCACAGCGCCGGGGGCTGGCGGCCCAGCCGGCACCACATGAACGTCTACTCCATCGTGCTCGGCTGCCAGGTCCCGCACGCCGTGGGCTACGCCATGGGCATCGACCTGGACCGGCGGACGGCCGAGGCGGAGGGCCGGGAGGCCGAGCCGGCGGCCGCGGTCGTCTACTTCGGGGACGGCACCTCCACCCAGGGCGAGGTCCACGAGGGCATGGTCTTCGCCGCGTCCTACGACGCCCCGGTGGTCTTCTTCGTGCAGAACAACCAGTGGGCCATCTCGGTGCCGTTCCGCACCCAGTCCCGCGTGCCCCTGGCCGAGCGCGCCGCGGGGTACGGCTTCGAGGGGATCCGCGTGGACGGCAACGACGTGCTCGCGGTGCTGGCGGCCTCGCGGTACGCGCTCGAGAAGGCCCGCGCCGGCCAGGGCCCGGTGCTCGTGGAGGCCGAGACCTACCGGCTCGGGGCCCACACCACCGCGGACGACCCCACCAAGTACCGCCTGCGGGAGGACGAGCAGCACTGGAGCGAGCTCGACCCGCTGCTCCGTCTCGAGGCGCACCTGCGCGAGGCCCACGGCACCGGCGACGACTTCTTCGCCGACGTCGCGGCCGACGCCCAGGCGTTCGCCGACCAGGCCCGCGCCCTCGTGCTGGCCATGGACCCGCCCGCGTTCGAGGACTTCTTCGACCGGCCCTACGCCGAGCCGCACGCCCTCGTGGAGGAGGAGCGCGCCTGGTACGCGGCCTACCAGGCGGGCTTCGCCGACACCGACACCGACACCGACGACGACGCCGGGCCGGGCCCCGCCGGACCGGACCGGGGCACGCAGGCCGCGGGGCTGACCGTGGCGGCCGACCCCGTGGCCGGGGCCCCCGACCCGCAGACCGCCGGCACCCAGGAGGACCTCGCATGAGCACCGCACCGGACCTGACGATCGCGAAGGCGGTCAACGCGGGCCTGCGCCGGGCCATGGAGGAGAACCCCCGGGTGCTGCTCATGGGCGAGGACATCGGCTCCCTCGGCGGCGTCTACCGCGTCACCGAGGGGCTCAAGGCGGACTTCGGCGCCCACCGGGTGATGGACACCCCGCTGGGGGAGGCCGGGATCGTGGGCACCGCCATCGGGCTCGCCCTGCGCGGCTACCGGCCCGTGTGCGAGATCCAGTTCGACGGCTTCTCCTTCCCGGCGTTCAACCAGATCACCACGCAGCTGGCCAAGATGCGCAACCGCACCAACGGGGACGTCACCGTCCCCGTGACGATCCGCATCCCGTACGGCGGGGTCATCGGCTCGGTGGAGCACCACTCGGAGTCCCCCGAGGCGCTGTTCGCGCACACGGCGGGGCTGCGCATCGTCACGCCGTCCAACGCCCAGGACGCCTACTGGATGACCCAGCAGGCCATCGCGTGCGAGGACCCCGTCATCGTCTTCGAGCCCAAGCGGCGGTACTGGCTCAAGGGCGCGGTGGACGTCGAGCGCCCGACCGCCGACCCGTTCTCCGCGCAGGTCGTCCGTCACGGCGAGGACGCCACCGTGGTGGCCTGGGGCCCCCTCGTGCCGGTCGCGCTCGCCGCGGCGCAGGCGGCGGAGGAGGACGGGCGCAGTGTCGAGGTGATCGACCTGCGCTCGCTGTCGCCGATCGACTTCGACACCCTCGAGGACTCCGTGCGCCGGACGGGCCGCCTCGTCGTCGCCCACGAGGCCCCGACCTTCGGCGGCCTCGGCGGGGAGATCGCCGCCCGCCTCACCGAGCGGGCGTTCTACTCCCTGGAGGCACCGGTGCTGCGGGTGGGCGCCTACCACCTGCCGTACCCGGTGGCCGCCGTCGAGGACCAGTACGTGCCTGACCTCGACCGCATCCTCGAGGCCCTGGACCGGTCCTTCGCCTACTGACCCCGCCGACCCGGTCGCCGGCCCCCGGGCCGGCGGCACCGCCGCCGGCCCGGGGGCCGCGCGCGAGAGAGGAAGTACTGACATGCCCCAGATCTTCAACCTGCCCGACGTCGGCGAGGGCCTGACCGAGGCGGAGATCCTCGCGTGGAAGGTCGCACCGGGGGAGACCGTCACGGTCAACCAGGTGCTCGTCGAGATCGAGACCGCGAAGTCCGTGGTCGAGCTGCCGTCCCCGTACGCCGGCACCGTCCTGGACCTGCTGGCCGCCGAGGGCAGCACGGTCGAGGTCGGCGCCCCCATCATCGCCGTGGGCTCCCCGGGCGAGTCGGCGGAGCCCGCCCCGGCCTCCGGCGTCCCCGGGATCCTGGGGGAGGGCGGGGAGCCCGGTGCGGACCGGCCGCTCGTCGGCTCCGGGCCCAAGGCCGACCCCGTGCGGCGGCGGCGCCGGGCGGTCCCGCCGCCGGCGCCGGAGGCCGAGCCGGAGCCGGCCCGGCCCGCGGGCTGGACGGAGAAGCTGTCCCGGGGCCCGCTGGGCGCCGGGCTCGGCGGT
>NZ_PDDL01000092.1:0-13596 GCF_020833785.1 Kocuria sp. CCUG 69068 | reverse complement strand
AGGTCCTCGGTCCGGTCGGCGGCGCGCACGAAGCTACCCCGGCGGCCCCGGGTCTCGATCACGCCGGCGGCCTCGAGCTCGCGGTAGGCCTTGGCCACGGTCCCGGCCGCGAGGCCGAGCGCCTCGGCGAGCCGGCGCACCGGTGGGAGCCGGGTGCCCGCCGGCAGGGTGCCGTCCGCGCGGCCCTGCTGGACGCGGTGCCTGAGCTGCTCGGAGGGCGGGCGGTCGTCGCCCGCGTCGAGCGACAGCCCCGGCGGGATCGAGATCTCCTCCACCGGCTACAGGGTGCCGGTGGCGATGCGCAGCATGCGGCGCAGCGGCTCGGCCGCGCCCCACAGCAGCTGGTCGCCGATCGTGAAGGCGCTGATGTAGCCCGGCCCCATGGCGAGCTTGCGGATCCGGCCCACGGGGATGTCCAGGGTGCCGGAGGTCGCCACGGGGGTGAGGTCCCGCATCGAGTCCTCCTTGGTGTTGGGCACCACGGTGGCCCACTCGTTGTCGGCGTCGACGATCCGCTCGATCTCGTCCACGGGCAGGTCCTCCCGCAGCTTGATCGTGAGGGCCTGGGAGTGCGAGCGCATCGTGGCGATCCGCACGCACAGCCCGTCCATGGGCACCCAGTCCTGGGCGTACCGGTCCGTGCGGCCGAGGATCTTGTTGGTCTCGGCCGCGGACTTCCACTCCTCGCGGGACTGTCCGTTGCCGAGGTCGGCGTCGATCCAGGGGATGAGGGAGCCGGACAGGGGCGCGCCGAACATCGAGGTGTCGAGGGCGTCGCCGCGCTGGGCGGCGAGCACCTTGCGGTCGATGTCCAGGATCGCCGAGGCGGGATCGGCCAGCTCGTCCGCGACGACGCCGTGGAGGGCGCCGAACTGCGCCAGCACCTCGCGCATGTGCCGGGCCCCGCCGCCGGAGGCGGCCTGGTAGGTCATCGACGTGGCCCACTCCACGAGGTCGTTGCGGAACAGCCCGCCGAGACCCACGAGCAGGCAGGAGACCGTGCAGTTGCCGCCCACGAAGTCCTTGACGCCGCTCGCGAGACCGCGGTCGATGACGTCCCGGTTGACGGGGTCCAGGACGATGATCGCGTCGTCGTTCATCCGCAGGGTCGACGCCGCGTCGATCCACAGACCGTCCCAGCCGGCGGCGCGCAACCTCCCGTGCACGTCCTTGGTGTAGTCCCCGCCCTGGGCGGTGACGACGATCGGGAGCTTCGCCAGGGTCTCGAGGTCGTAGGCGTCCTGCAGCGTGCCGGCGTCCCCGGCGAAGGACGGGGCGGGCCGGCCGGCGCTGGAGGTGGAGAAGAACACCGGGGTGATGCCCCCGAAGTCCCCCTCCTCCTGCATGCGCTGCATGAGCACGGAACCCACCATGCCCCGCCAGCCGACGAACCCTACCGAATCACCCGAGCTAAAAGTCATGGCCCCCAGTCTAGTGGGCGCGGTGCAGGGCCCAGCGCCGGCGCTTCTCCTTCACCTTCTGCGCCGGCGGGAGCTCGAGGCCGGGCACCACCAGGTCCCCGTACTGCGGGAAGCGGTGGAGGTAGTCCTGGACGTAGGTGCACGTGGGGCGCACCGCGACGCCCTGCTCCCGGCAGCCGTCCAGCAGGAGCGTGACGAGGGTGCGCGCGTAGCCCTGCCGGCCGAACTGCTCGCCGATGATGGTGTGCTGGAGCTCGACCGTGCCGTCCTCGTGGTCCTGGAAGCCCTCGAAGCCGATGAACTGCTCCCCCCGCCACAGCTCGTAGCGGTCGAGGTCCGTGTTCTTCACGACGCGCAGCTGCTCGTCGTCCCGGATCGCGGGGTCGGGGTGCCGGTCGGTCACGGTGTTCCTCCTGGTCGTGGTGCAGCTCACGCTACCGGAGCCGCCGGGCTACCGGAACCGGGCGTCCCTCCGCCCGGTCCCCGCCGGCCGCGCGTGCGCCGCTCGATCCGGTAGCCCAGGCCCGTGCGGGACACCGACGGGCCGAGGACCGGCTCCGTGGCCCACCCGTCGTCGAGCACCGGGGCGTGTGTGTCCCCGTCCGCGTCGAGGTCGATGACGGTCACGAGCGCCTCCGTCACGGGGTGCTCGGCGTCGGCCAGGGCCTGCCGGTAGACCTCGCCGCCGCCGATCACCCAGATGCGCTCCGCGCCGGGGCTCGTCCGGGCCAGGCGCACGGCCTCGGCGTACGAGGGTGCCGTCAGCACCGCGCCGGGATCCTCGCCCCGGGCCACCCGGCCGGGGGAGGAGGTGATGACGATGTTGGTCCGTCCGGGCAGGGGCCGGAAGCGCTCCGGGAAGGACTCCCACGTGCGCCGGCCCATGATCACGGGGTGGCCGGTCGTCGTGCGCCGGAAGAACGCCATGTCCTCCGGCAGCGACCAGGGCATCGCCCCGGCGCGGCCGATGACGCCGTCGGCGGTCTGCGCCCAGATCGCCCCGATCGCCCCGGTCGTCCCGGCGGTCATACGGCCACCGGGGCCTTGATCGCGGGGTGGTGGCGGTAGTCGAGGACCTCGAAGTCCTCGAGCTCGTAGTCGAAGACGGTGGCGGGCCGCCGGGCGAGCCGCAGCTGCGGATAGGGGTAGGGGTCCCGGGAGAGCTGCTCGCGGACCTGCGCCACGTGGTTGTCGTAGACGTGGCAGTCCCCGCCGGTCCAGACGAACTCCCCGGGCTCCAGGCCGGTCTGCTGGGCGATCATGACGGTGAGCAGCGCGTAGGAGGCGATGTTGAAGGGCACGCCCAGGAACATGTCCGCGGAGCGCTGGTAGAGCTGGCAGGACAGCCGCCCCGGCCCGTCCTTCCGGGGCTCGACGTAGAACTGGAACAGGGCGTGGCACGGCGGCAGGGCCATCTCGTCCACCTCGGCGGGGTTCCACGCGGTCACCACGTGGCGCCGGGAGTCGGGGTTCGTGCGGATCTGCTCCACGACCTTGGCGATCTGGTCGATCGACCCGCCGCCGGGGGTGGGCCAGGACCTCCACTGCACGCCGTAGACGGGTCCGAGCTCCCCGTCCCGGTCCGCCCACTCGTCCCAGATGGTCACACCGCGCTCCTGCAGCCACCGCACGTTCGAGTCCCCGCGCAGGAACCACAGCAGCTCGAGGGCCACCGACCGGAAGTGCACCCGTTTGGTGGTCAGCAGCGGGAAGGACTCCGCCAGGTCGAAGCGGATCTGGCGCCCGAAGACGCTGCGCGTCCCGGTGCCCGTGCGGTCGGACTTGTGCACCCCCTGCTCCAGGACCTCGCGCAGGAGGTCCTCGTAGGGCGTCGGCACCGGGGCGGGCACGGGGTCGGGGGCGGTCATGCGGGTCTCCTCGGGGGAAGTCGGGGCGGGCCGGGCGGTCCGTGGCGGGTGGCTCGTGGCGGGTGGTGCGCTGCGGTCCCGGCGGTTGCGGGACGGTGCGCCGCGGGTCCTGCGGCGCCGGGCCGGGGGTCAGTCGTCGAAGGGCTTCACGAGCTCCACGGAGACCACCCGCCGGCGGTGCCGGCGGGAGACCTGCAGCACGATCATCTCGCCGGGGGAGAGGTACGGGTCCTTGGCCGGCAGCTGCGCGGCGAGCTCTGGGCTCGCGTGCCGGGCGATGACCTTGAGGACCGTGGGCAGCACCGGGCGGTGCGTGCACAGCGCCACCGGCGTGTCCTTGTCGAACATGGTCTGGGCCACGGCGGCCGCCTTCTTGGGGTGGCGCTTGTGCGAGGCCTCCGTGAGCTGCGGGCGCTCCCGCACGGAGACCCCGGCCTTGCGCGCGTACGGCACCACGGTGGACAGGCAGCGCAGCCAGGGGGAAGTGAGGACCCGCTCGGGGGACCACGCCCGGAGCAGCCGGGTCACGGCGAGGGCCTGGCGCTTGCCGGTCGCGGCCAGCGGCCGGTCGCCCTCGGCCCGGGACCAGGCCGAGCGCGGCTTCGCCTTGGCGTGGCGCACCACGATCGCCGGGCGCGTGGCGAGGTCCCCGCGCTCGTGCAGGTCCACCAGGGCCGCCAGCGGCTCCCGGTCGGAGGGGTTGGTCAGCATCCGGTGCGCGTCCTCGGGCGAGACCCAGCGGACGGCGTCCACCTCCTTGCCGTCGGGCTCGGGCCGTGCGCCGGGGCCGAACTCCGCGGCCCAGTAGTGCACGTCCTTGCACCCGTCCTTGACGTCGTAGCGGATCGTGGGCAGGGGCACGCCCAGGCGCGGCAGCAGGCCGATCTCCTCGCTGACCTCCCGGTGGGCGGTCTCGGGCAGCGTCTCGCCGTCGTCCTGCTTGCCCTTGGGGAAGGACCAGTCGTCGTAGCGCGGCCGATGGATGACCAGCACCTCGAGCCCGCCGCCCGTCCGGCGCCAGCACAGGCACCCGGCCGCGAGCACGTCGGCGGGCCGCCCGCTCCCGGCCGCGCCGCTCGTGCCGGTCCTGCCGCCCGCCCGGCCGGGGCTCTCGGCCGGGCGCTGCTCGGTGGTCTTCTCTGCGGTCCTGGGCATGGCCCCTCTTTCGTCCCCTGTCCGTGGTGCACGGGCGTGCCGGGGCCCGCGGTCCGGACCGTCGGGCGGCACCCCCACGATGCTACCGCTGACCCGTTCCACCGCCGACTAGATCGTCGGCCGGCCGAGGGCCCGGCTGCGCAGCAGGTGCTCCTGGACGTCCACGAGCGGGTTCCCCTCGGCGTCCCGGTGGTGGCGGGTCCACACGCCCTCGGCGTCCAGGTGCCAGCTGGCCGTGGCGTCCGAGACGTAGCGGGCCAGCAGCCGCACGAGCGCGGCCGCCTGCTGGGGGTCCGTGATCCGCACCAGGGTCTCCACCCGGCGGTCGAGGTTGCGGTGCATCATGTCCGCCGAGCCGATGTAGACGAGGGGCTCGCCGGCGTTGCAGAACGCGAAGACCCGGGAGTGCTCCAGGAACCGGCCCAGCACCGAACGGACCCGGATGTTCTCGCTCAGCCCCGGCACCCCGGGGCGCAGGGCGCAGATCCCGCGGACCACCACGTCCACGGGCACCCCGGCCTGCGAGGCCCGGTAGAGGGCGTCGATCACGGCCTCGTCCACGATCGAGTTGCACTTGACCTGGATCCGGGCCGGGCGGCCGGCCCGGTGGTGGCGGATCTCGGCCTCCACGAGGTCGACGAGCCCGGAGCGCACGGAGCGGGGCGCCACGAGCAGGCGCTGGAAGGTGGTCTTGGGCGCGTAGCCGGAGAGCTGGTTGAAGAGCCGGGAGACGTCCTCCCCGACCTCCGGGTCGCACGTGAGCAGCCCCAGGTCCTCGTAGAAGCGCGCGGTGGAGGGATGGTAGTTGCCGGTGCCGATGTGCACGTACCGGCGCAGCCCGTGCTCCTCCTGGCGGACCACGAGGGAGAGCTTGCAGTGGGTCTTCAGCCCCACGATGCCGTAGACCACGTGCACCCCGGCCTGCTCGAGCTTGCGGGCCCAGGAGATGTTGGCCTGCTCGTCGAAGCGGGCCTTGATCTCCACCAGCGCCAGCACCTGCTTGCCGGCCTCGGCGGCGTCGATGAGCGCGTCCACGATGGGGGAGTCGCCCGAGGTCCGGTACAGGGTCTGCTTGATGGCCTGGACCTTCGGGTCCGCGGCGGCCTGCTCCAGGAAGGCCTGGACGCTCGTGGCGAACGAGTCGTAGGGGTGGTGCAGCAGCACGTCCCGGGCCCGGGTCGCGGCGAAGACGTCCGCCGCCTTGGCGGTCTCCGCGGCGTTGAGGTAGCGGGAGGTGTGGGCCACGTGGCGGGCGTAGTGCAGCTCCGGGCGGTCGATGCCGGCGATGACCCCCAGCCCGCGCAGGTCCAGCGGGGCGGGCAGCCGGTAGATCTCGGACTCGTCGATGCCCAGCTCGGAGACGAGCAGCTCGAGCACCTCCGTGCTGATGCTGTCCGTGACCTCCAGGCGCACCGCGGGACCGAAGCGGCGGCGCAGCAGCTCCTTCTCCAGGGCCTGCAGGAGGTTCTCGGCGTCGTCCTCCTCGACCTCCAGGTCCTCGTTGCGGGTCACGCGGAACACCTGGTGCTCCTCGACCTCCATCCCGGGGAACAGGTCGTCCAGGTGCTGGGCGATGACGTCCTCGAGCGGGATGAACCGGGCCTGGCCGTTCGGCAGGCGCGAGGCCCGGGACCCGTCCACCGACAGCAGCCGGGGCAGCTGGTCCGGGACCTTCACGCGGGCGAACAGCCGCTTGCCCGACTGCGGGTTGCGGACCATCACGGCCAGGTTGAGGCTCAGCCCGGAGATGTAGGGGAACGGGTGGGCCGGGTCCACGGCCAGCGGCGTGAGGATGGGGAACACCTGCCGGTGGAAGTCCCCGGTGAGCCGCTCCCGGGTGGCGGCGTCCAGGTCCTCCCAGCCGACCAGGTGGATGTTCTGCCGGGTCAGCTCGGGCCGCACCAGGTCGTGGAAGGCCCGCGCGTGCCGCTCCTGCAGCTCGTGGGCGCGCGCGGCGATGGTGGCCATCTGCTCCGCGGGGGAGTGCCCGGAGGCGGCCGGCCGGGCGATGCCCGTGGCGATGCGCCGCTTGAGCCCGGCCACCCGGACCATGAAGAACTCGTCCAGGTTGGAGGCCACGATGGACAGGAAGTGCACCCGCTCCAGGAGGAAGAGGTCCGGGTCCTCCGCGAGCTCCAGGACCCGGGAGTTGAACGCCACCCAGCTGGCCTCGCGGTCCAGGAAGCGCTCGGGCCCGTGCCGGCCCTCCAGCACCTGCCGGGCCGCGGGCACGGGGTCGTCGATCCGGTCCCGGTCCCCGTGGCTCCGGGCGGAGTCGGGGAGCTCGTCGGGGCCCCCGGGGGGTGCGGTGCCGGACCCGGCGGCCGGGGCCCCGGGGGCGCTCGGGGCCGGCGCGGACTGCGGGCTGTCCTGCTGGTGGGTGGTCATCACGGTCCTGTCTCGTCGTGCCCGCCCCGGCGGTCCGGGCGCGGGAGGATCGGGTGGCGGGTCAGCCGGGGAGGGTGCCGGCGTACATCACGTCGAGGTGCCAGGGCCGGAACCCCAGCGCCTCGTACAGCCGCATCGCGGCGGCGTTGTCCCCGTCCACGTAGAGCATGACCTCGTCGAGCCCCTGCCGGGCGAGGTGGTTGACGCCGGCGGCGGTCAGCGCCCGGCCCAGCCCCGTGCCCTGGTGCCCGGGGGCCACGCCCACGGCGTACACCTCGCCGAGGGGACCGCGCTCGGCGTCGGCGGCGTGGACCTTGGTCCAGTGGAAGCCGGCCACGGTCCCGGGCTCGTCCTCCCGGACGGCGAGCAGGAAGCCGGCGGCGTCGAACCACGGCTCGGCCTCCCGCTGCCGGAGGTCGTCGAGGGTCATCCTGCCCTGCTCCGGGTGCTCGGCGAAGGCGGCCGCGTTGACCCGCAGCCACTCCTGCTCGTCGCGGCCGGGCTCGAACGCCCGCAGGCGGAAGCCCTCGGGCATCGCCTCCGGGAGGGGCAGGTCCGCCGCGCCGCGCAGGGGGCGCAGCAGCCGATGCAGGTCCCGCACGGGGGCCAGGCCGTGCCGGGCGGCGAGCGCGGCGGCGGCGGGGTGCCCGCCGTGCGCCCAGGCGCGCACCGTGCCGGTGGTCCCGGCGGCCACGGCGCCGGCCAGCGCCGCGCCGATCCCGGCGCCGCGGTGGGAGGGGCCGACCACGAGCTCCACGAGGTGGGCGCCGTCGGGCTCGGGCACGCGCACGGCGGCGCCGAGGAGCTCCCTTTCGCGCGAGCGCGCCAGGACGGTGCGGACCCGGCCGTCGCGCGCCGAGCGCAGGTCCACCAGGGTCTGGTCGGAGAACGGCGGGTCGCCGTCCGCGGCCGCGGCGCGGGACGCGAGCGCCACGATCTCCTCGGCCGGCGGGACGTCCGGGCGGTCGAGGTCGTACGGCACGGAACGGGACATGGGGACCTCCTGCGGAACGGGATGGGGCGCACGGACCGGGTCGGGAGGTGCTCAGCCCTCCCGGGCCCGCGTCGTGGCGAAGCTGTAGCCCACGTTACGCACCGTGGTGATCAGGTGCTCGTGGTCCGCACCCAGCTTGGCGCGCAGGCGCCGCACGTGCACGTCCACGGTGCGGGTGCCGCCGTAGTAGTCGTAGCCCCAGACCTCGCTGAGCAGCTGGGCGCGGGTGAAGACCCGCCCCGAGTGCTGGGCCAGGTACTTCAGCAGCTCGAACTCCTTGTAGGTGAGGTTCAGGGGCTGGCCGTTGACGTGCGCGGAGTAGGCGGCGTCGTCGATGACCACGGAGCCCGCGCGGATGCGGGTGTCGTCCTCGGGGACCTCGGCCGTGCGGGAGGAGGCCAGGCGCAGCCGCGCCTCGACCTCCGCGGGGCCGGCGGTGTCGAGCACGACGTCGTCGACCATCCAGTTCGCGGCCACGGCCGCCATCCCGCCCTCGGTGAGAACCATCAGCAGCGGCGCGGCCAGACCCTTGGCCGTGAGCAGCTGCGCGAGGTTGCGGGCGGTGATCAGGTCGGTGCGCCCGTCCAGCAGGACCACGTCCGGGGACCGGCCGTCGAGGCTGCCGGACACGGTCCGCGTCGGGGCGACCGAGACCTTGTGGTTGAGCAGGTCGAGGGCCGGGAGCACCGATGCCGAAGGTCCGTCCGCGTCGGTCAGCATCAGGATCTGGAACACTCGTGCTTCTCCACTCTGGCGTACGGACTGAGCTGTCAGTATAGGTCCGGGCGGGCGACCGGCTCCGCGACCCCGCCGGTCCGGAGCGTCCCGCGGCCCGTGCCCGCCTGCACCCCGCGCCCGGTTCCCGGTCCTGCACCCGGTCCCGGCGCTCCGCCCGCGCCCCGCGGCGAGCCGCTATCGTTGCTCGTGTCCGCCCGGGCGCAGGTCCCGACCCCCGACAGTGCAGGAACCCGATCACCATGAGATACGCCATGATCGCCGCGTGCAGCGTGGCCGTGCTGGTGGCGGCCCTCGTGGCGGTCGCGGTCGCCGGGCCCGCGCCGCTGGTGCTGGCGCTGGGCATGTCCGTGGTCATCGGCTTCGGCTGGCCGGCGGCCACCGGCATCGCGGCGAGGCACCGCCACAACGTGATCATGACCGCCGCCGGCGTCGCCGCGGCCCTGCTCGTGCAGTTCCTGCCCGGCCAGCAGCTCGTGTGGCTGCCCGCCGTCGTCGGCGTGGCCCTCATGACGGTGTTCGCGGCGGAGCTGGTGCGCGGCGAGGGCGCCGAGCACCGGCTCGAGTCCGCGATCGCCTCCACGGCGGGCGTGCTGGCGGCGGTCAGCTCCTCCGGCTGGATCGCCCTGGCCGGCGACTACCGGGCCACGGGCCCGGACCCCGCCCTGCTCGTGGTGGTCGGCGCCGTCCTGGCCGCGCTGGTGGCCCTCGTGGGCGGGCGCGTCATCGCGGCGGCCCCGAAGAGCTCGCCCAAGCGGGGCGTCGTGGCCCTCGGCGTGACCCCCGTGGCGTTCCTCGGGGTGGGGGCCGTGTTCACTGCCCGGCTGGTGAGCACCGTGGTAGTTTAGGGCCATGCTTGCACTCGAAATCTTCTACCTCGCCCTGCTCGGCATCTCTGGCCTGTTCATCGCCGGGATCTCCCTGAAGGTGGTCCTCGGACTGTTCAAGGGACAGCACTAGTCCCGTGCCGATCGAGATCCCTTCGGATCTGCTGCCCGAGCTCGTCCCCTTCGCCTGGCTGCTGGGCACCTGGGAGGGCGACGGCTTCATGGGCTACGGCGAGGTCGAGCAGCGGCCGTTCCGGCAGCGCGTGACCTTCGAGCAGAACGGGCTGCCGTTCCTCGACTACCGGGCGCAGACCACACTCCTCGACGACGAGGGGCAGCCGATGCGCCCGGCCACCGTGGAACAGGGCTTCTGGCAGCTCGACCGCACCCTCGAGGACGGCGACGTGGGCCCCGGGATGCTCCCGCCGGACCTCGTGCCCGTGCTCCAGGGCGCCGAGGACGTGGAGCGGATGCGCAACGCGGACGGCGGCTTCGACGTCCTCGTGACCCTGACCCACCCCGGCGGCGTCGCCGAGCTCTACGCCGGGCAGATCAAGGGCCCGCGGATCGACCTCGCCACCGACG
This sequence comes from Kocuria sp. CCUG 69068, assembly GCF_020833785.1. NCBI lineage: Bacteria > Bacillati > Actinomycetota > Actinomycetes > Micrococcales > Micrococcaceae > Kocuria > Kocuria sp. CCUG 69068. The sequence continues at coordinate 3,623 of NZ_PDDL01000092.1, read as the reverse complement.
CCGTGATCCGCGCCCGCGGGGCCAAGGAGTACAGCTCCTCGACCCGCATGTACGGCCTGGTCCACGGCGACCTGTTCTGGGCCTGGGACATGGCCGCGCTCGGCGAGCCCCTGACCACCCACGCCTCCGCGCAGCTGCGGAAGATCGGCTGAGTTCCGTGACCGAGCACCGTTCCCCCCTGCTCCACCGGCCGGGCGCCGTCGAGGCCGAGGGCCTGGACCGCGGGGTGGCCGCCCACTACGGCGACCCGCTGCGCGAGCAGCGCTCCCTCGTGCGCACCCCCGGCACCGTGGTGGACCTCTCCCACAAGGGCGTCGTGACCGTCACCGGGCCCGACCGGCTCAGCTGGCTCACCACCCTCTCCTCCCAGGTGCTCACCGGGCTCGAGGCCGGGCGCAGCACCGAGACCCTCTTCCTGTCCGTGCAGGGGCGGATCGAGCACGCCCCCCACGTGGTGGACGACGGCACCAGCACCTGGCTGATCACCGAGGCCGACGAGACCGCGGCCCTGGTGGCGTGGCTCGAGCGCATGCGCTTCGCGCTGCGCGTCGAGATCGAGGACCGCACCGGGCAGTGGGCCGTGCTCGGCGCCACGGGCCCCGTGCCCGGCCTGCCCGCCACGGTCGTGTGGCGGGACCCCTGGCCCCACGTCGCCCCCGGCGGGTGGAGCTACGCCGTCCTCGACGGGCCCCACCCCGGCGAGGAGCGCACCTGGTGGGAGCACCTCGTGCCCCGCGACGAGCTCGACGCCCTGACCCTCGACCTCCCCCTCGCCGGCGCGTGGGCCGCCGAGGCGCTGCGGATCGCCGCGTGGCGCCCCCGCCTGGGCGCCGAGACGGACGAACGGACGATCCCGCACGAGCTCGACCTCCTGCGCACCGCCGTGCACCTGGCCAAGGGCTGCTACAAGGGCCAGGAGACCGTCGCACGGGTGCACAACCTCGGGCACCCGCCCCGCCGGCTGGTGCTGCTCGACCTCGACGGGTCGGAGCACACGCTGCCCGCCGCCGGGGCCGAGGTGGTCGCGGGGGAGCGCACGGTGGGGCGCGTCACCTCCGTGCAGCTCCACCACGAGCAGGGTCCCATCGCCCTGGCCGTGCTCAAGCGCACCGTCGATCCCGCCGCCGAGCTCGTCGTCACCGACGGCGAGCAGCGGTGGGCCGCGGCGCAGCAGGTCGTCGTGCCGCCGGACGCCGGGCAGGTGGTCGGCCGGCAGACGGGCTTCCTCCGCGGGCCCCGCCCCTGACCTCGCCGGACCCCGGGACTCCCGTCACCGACGTCCGCCCCGGGCCCCGGGCGGCGCGGACCCGCAGGCCTGACCGACCGGGGCCGCCGCCCGCCTCAGCGGCCGAAGAGGACGCGGGCCTCGTCCCAGCGGTCCTGGGGAACGGTCTTGAGCCCCTCGAGGGCCTCGGCGAAGTCGACGCGGACCATGTCGGTGCCGCGGATGGCGACCATCCGCCCCCACTGCTTCTCGTGCACGAGGTCGACCACGGACATCCCGAAGCGGGTGGCGAGCACGCGGTCGAAGCCCGTGGGGGCGCCCCCGCGCTGGATGTGCCCGAGCGTGGTGTTGCGGGTCTCGATGCCGGTGAGGCGCTCGATCTCCTGCGTGACGTACTCCCCGATCCCGCCCAGGCGCGGACGGCCGTCGGCCTCGGTGCCCTTCCCTGCGAGCACGTCCTCCCGGTCCTCGGGGATGAACCCCTCCGCGACGACCACCAGCGGGGAGCGGCCGCGGTCGTAGACCTCCTGCACCCAAGCGCAGACCTGGTCCATGGAGACCTTCTGCTCCGGGATCAGCACCGCGTGCGCGCCGGCGGACATGCCCGAGTGCAGCGCGATCCACCCGACGTGGCGGCCCATGACCTCGGCGACCATGCACCGGTGGTGGGACTCCCCGGTGGTGCGCAGCCGGTCCATGGCGTCGGTGGCGATGGACACGGCCGTGTCGAAGCCGAAGGTGTAGTCCGTGGCCTGCAGGTCGTTGTCGATGGTCTTGGGCACCCCCACCACGGGCAGCCCGGCGTCGGCCAGGCGCTTGGCGCCGGCCAGGGTGCCCTCCCCGCCGATGGCCACGATCGCGTCCACCGCGTGGCGCTCGAGCATCACCCCGATGTTCTCCGGCCCGCCTCCGGGCCCGGAGTAGGGGTTCGTGCGGGAGGTGCCGAGGATGGTCCCGCCCTCCCGGGCGAGGCCGCGGACCCGGGTGCGGGGCAGGTCCATGATGTCGCCCTCGAGCACCCCGCGCCAGCCGTCGCGGAAGCCCACGAACTCGTGGCCGTAGGTCTTGATCCCGTGCAGCACGGCGCCGCGGATCACCGCGTTGAGTCCGGGGCAGTCCCCGCCGCTGGTCAGCAGTCCGATCTTCATCCGTACAGTCTCCTCCGGGTGGGCGGGGCGTGCGTGGCGGCCGGACGTGCGCCGGCACGCCCAGTCTAGTGAGTCCGGGCCCGGGCGGCAGGGCCGGGCCCGGCCGTGTTGGCCCCCGGCGCCGCCCGCCGGCCCGCGGCCTAGACTTCCGGGAAGGGGGCCCCGACGGGCCCGGAAGGAGGGGTGGCGTTGAACACGGACAAGGAACCGGCCCGGGAGAACCTGCGGGAGTTCATCGACAAGCTGGTCGACCAGGGGTACACGGTGCGGGACGGGCAGTCCCCGGACCCGGATCTCATCGATCCCGGGGGATCGGCCGTGGAGACCTGGCGGGAGGACTACCCGTACGACGAGCGGCTGTCGCGCGAGGAGTACGAGCTCGAGAAGTACCAGCTGCAGATCGAGCTGCTGAAGTTCCAGTACTGGGGCCAGGACCACGACCTCCAGCACGTCATCGTGTTCGAGGGCCGGGACGCCGCCGGCAAGGGCGGGACGATCAAGCGGTTCACCGAGCACCTCAACCCGCGCGCCGCCCGGGTGGTGGCCCTGACGAAGCCCTCGGACCGGGAGCGGGGCCAGTGGTACTTCCAGCGCTACATCCAGCACCTGCCCACGGCGGGGGAGATCGTGATGTTCGACCGCTCCTGGTACAACCGCGCCAACGTCGAGCGCGTCATGGGCTTCTGCACGGACCCGCAGTACGAGCAGTTCATGGCCCAGGCGCCCGTCTTCGAGAAGATGCTCGTGGACTCCGGCATCCACCTCACCAAGTTCTGGTTCTCCGTGACCCAGCACGAGCAGCGCACCCGGTTCGCGATCCGCCAGATCGACCCCGTGCGCCGGTGGAAGCTCTCGCCCATGGACCTGGCGTCCCTGGACCGGTGGGAGGACTACACCGAGGCGAAGGAGGAGATGTTCCTGCGCACGGACACCGACCACGCCCCGTGGATCACGGTGAAGTCCAACGACAAGAAGCGCGCCCGGCTCAACGCGATGCGCTTCTTCCTGGACCAGTTCGACTACGAGGACAAGGACCCGGACGTGGTCTATCCCCCCGACCCGCTGATCGTGCGCCGCGGCCTGGAGGCCGTCGGCGACTGAGGTGCGGCCCGGGGACGCGGGACGACGACGGCGCCGCCCGTCCCCTTCCGGGGGCGGGCGGCGCCGGTGCGCGGCGGTCGCGGCTCAGCGGCCGGGGCGGTCCACCAGGACGGTGTTGGCGGCGGCGTTGACGGCGGTCACGGCCAGGA
>NZ_PDDL01000091.1:0-13984 GCF_020833785.1 Kocuria sp. CCUG 69068 | reverse complement strand
CGCGCCCCCGGTGCGCCGGCCGCGCCTGAGCGGTCCCGCGGTCCTGCAGTTCGCCCGGGTGCTGGGCGTCCAGCGGGCGCACGGGTGGCGCCTGCGGGCCCAGCAGCGGATCACAGTCGCGGTCGCCGCTGCGACCGCGGCGCTGCTCGGGGCGACCTCCGCCGGTCTCCGGATGCCGCCGCTGCCCGCCGTGCCGGACGCGGCGTGGGAGGCGGCGCTGCGGCCCACCCTGGGCTTCGCCGCCCTCATGACGGGCCTCGCTCTCGCGGAGCTCGTGAGCTCGGACATCGGTGCCTTCCGCTACGGCCGCCACCTGCGCACCGCCGTGGAGTCCGGGGCGTCCCGCTCCTCCGTGGCGCTGGGGCACCTCACCGCGCTCACCCTGCCGCTGCTGCTGCCGGCCCTGCTGCTCGTCGTCGCGGCCCGGGTGCTGACGGGGACCCTGTCCGCGGCGCCCGCGGCCGTGGTGCTGGGCGCGGTGTGGGCCGCGACCGTCGCGGAGCACCTGCTGCCCCCGCCGCGCACGGTCGAGGGGACGGGCGCGGACAGCCCGCTCACGGGGGTCCTCACCGTCGTCCTTGCCGCGGCGCCCGTGGCCGTCCCGCTGACCTCCCCCGCCACCGACCCCTGGATCGTCCCCCTGCTCGCCCTGACCCTCGCCGGAGGTGCCCTCGCATGCCTGCACCGCTCCCTCACCCACCGCTGATCCACGTCGAGGCGGTGAGCGCCGGCTTCGACGCCGGGCGCCCCGTCCACCGGGGGCTCACGCTGCGGATCGACGCCCCCGGGCTGACGCTGCTGCAGGGCCCCAACGGCTCCGGCAAGTCGACGCTCGTCGAGGTCCTCAGCGGGCACCTGCCGCAGACCGCGGGCACGGTCACGCTCGCCGGCGTGGACGCACGCTCGCCGGAGGCCTCCCGGGTGCGCCGGATCTGCCGCACCGAACCGGCGCTCTACCCCACGATGACCGCACGGGACCACGTGGTGTTCGCGAGCGGCTGGTGCGGCGCCGACCCGCAGGAGGGGCTGCGCCGGGCGGAGCGCCACGGGCTCGGTCCGTGGCTGGACGAGGCCGCCGAGCACCTGTCCACGGGCAACCGGCGCAAGCTGTGGACGATCGTGTGCACCAGCGGCGACTTCGACGTCGTCGTCCTGGACGAGCCGTTCAACGGACTGGACGGCGCGTCCACGACGGTGCTCTGCGAGGAGCTCACGGAGTGGGCGGCGCGGCGCGCGGTCCTGGTGGTGTCCCACCGCCCGCCGGCGCAGCTGGCGCCGGACGCGGTGCTGACCCTTCCCGGCGGCGCGGACCCGCGGGCGGCTCAGGACGAGGGGATCGTCACCAGCCCGGTGCGGTAGGCCTTGATCACCACCTGCACCCGGTCCCGCACCTCCATCTTCGTGAGGATGTGGCTGAGGTGGGACTTGACGGTCGGCTCGGACACGAAGAGCGCGGCGGCGATCTCGCGGTTGCTGAGGCCCTCGCAGAGCAGGGCCACGACCTCGCGCTCCCGCGCCGAGAGCCCCTCCACCGCGGCGACGTCCTCGGGGCGCGGCGCCGCCGGCTCCGGGTCCGCGACGACGCTGCGGACGAGGGTGGCGGCCACCCGCCGGGAGATCGCGGCCTCCCCGGCCAGCACGCTGCGCACGGCGCCCACGATCTCGTGGGGCTCGGAGTCCTTGACCACGTAGCCGCTCGCCCCTGCCCGGAGCGCGGGGATCACCCAGTCCTCCGAGTGGAACGTGGTCACGGCCAGCACCTTCACCTCCGGGTGCTCGTGCGTGATCGCACGGGTGGCCTCGATGCCGTCCAGGACCGGCATCTGCAGGTCCATGACCACCACGTCCGGACGCAGGGCGCGGCACTGCTCCACCGCCGCCCGGCCGTTGCGGGCCTCGCCCACGACCACGAGGTCCTCCTCGGCGTCGATGAACACGCGCAGGGCGCGGAGCATGAGCTGCTGGTCGTCGACGATCAGGACCTTGACGGGGCTCGCCGCCGGCGCGTGCTCGTTCATGGCTCTCACCGTAGCGGAGAGGGGCCACGGCGCCGGCGGGACGGGGCCGCCCGGCGCACGGGTCCGCCCAAGGGATGACCCCCGGCCATCCTCCCGGATGACCCCGCGGACCCCACCCCTCGGCGACCATGGTTCACGACCGCACACCGATCGGGTGCGGCGCCCTGCCGGAAGGACCCCCCGTGAACACGCTCTCCGCCGCCTCGCTGCTCGCCGCACTGCTGCTGACCGCCGGCGGTGTTCCCACCGCCGCGGCCCAGGAATCGCCGGTCGCCCTGGCGCCGGTCCTGAAGGTCGACCCCGGCACCGACAGCCCGGACGGGCACACGAGCCGCGGGTGCTCGTTCCTCTTCCTGCGCTGGTGCTGATCCGGCGCGCTCCCGGACGGGCCCGGCGCCCGCGGCTATCCTCCGAGGTGGACCGGAGCACCGGGCCACCGCACGGGAAGGACCGCATGGCACGCCGCGCAGCGCAGCAGGACCGCCGGCCCGGCCTGGGCACGCTCCTGCCGCAGGGGATCGCCCGGGCCCGCCCCCTGCACCGGTGGGTGCGGGTGGCCCTGCTGCTGTTCATCACGGTGAGCGCCCTGGACGCCGTCCGGCTCGTGCTGACCGGCCCGGGCCTGGGGTTCGGGGACCGGGACTACGAGCTGCTGCTCGTGGTCCTCGAAGCCGCCACGGTCGCCGTCCTGGCGCTGCGCTCCAGCTGGACGTGGCTGCCGCTCGCCGCGCTGCTGGTCCTGCTCCACCCACAGACCAACCCGGGCAGCTACATGGTCGTGATCCCGCTGGTCCTGGCCTTCACCGCCTACGGGGCGGCCCTGCCCGGACTCGCCGCGGCCGTCGGGGCCTTCCTCGTGTGGCAGACCTCGTGGGCCGTCAACGTCTCGGTCGTGGGCCCGCAGTTCCTCTGGAGCTACGTGCCGCTGACCCTGGTCCTCCTCCTGCCCGGTCTCGTCCTGCGGGCCCTGAGCGCGCAGCAGGAGCTGGACCGCGTCGAGATCGCCGCGGGCCAGGAGCGCACGGCCCACGCCCTCGAGCAGCAGCGCCTCGAGCTGGCCCGGGAGCTGCACGACATCGTCGCCCACGACCTCACGCTCATCGCCATGCAGGCGCGCTCGGGGGCCTACTCCCGGGACCCGGAGACCATGAAGGAGGCCCTGGACGTGGTGGGCGACTCCTCCCGCGCGGCCCTCAAGGACCTGCGCCGGCTGCTGGGGATCATGCGCGTGGAGCCGGGCGCCGGGCTCGCACAGGACTCCAGCGCCGCCGCGGCCGTCGACACGGGCCGGGGCCTCGAGGAGGTCGCGGCCGCGCTGCGGGAGGTCGGGTTCCGCACGGACACCCGGGTGCGGGGCGACCTCGCGCGGATCCCGGAGGGGGTGCGGCCCACGGTCCAGCGGGTCCTCCAGGAGGGGGCGACGAACATCATGAAGCACGCGCCCGCCCGGACGAGCTGCGTGCTGGCCGTGCAGGTCGACGAGGCCGACGTCGTGGTCGAGGTGCACAACGCCGCGGGGCCGGGCTCCGGGCCCGGCCTCCCGGCCTCGGGGTACGGGCTGCTCGGGCTGCGCGAGCGCGTCCAGCTGCTCGGCGGGGAGCTAGCGGCGGGACCGGCGGACGGCGGCTGGCGCGTCGGCGCCCGCATCCCGCTGGGTCCGGCCGCCGTGTGAGACCACCACGACCGCCACGAGGACGAGCAGGGCCGCGCTGAGCCCGTCGAAGCCGATCAGCGCCAGCACCGGTCCGGCGAGCGCCCCGCCGGTCGCCCCGGCGAGGTTCATGAACAGGTCCGAGACGCCCTGCAGCTTCGGCCGCTCGGCCGGCGGGACGGCCTCGGCCACGAGCGTGGAGCCCGCGACCGTGGAGGCGGACCAGCCGAGCCCGAGCAGGACCAGGCTGACCGTCACCAGCACGGGGGACGTCGAGCCGAACCAGGACAGCACGAGGGACGCCACGAACAGGGCCTGGCCGAGCAGGACGGTGGGGCGGCGCCCGGCCCGGTCCGCGAGCCAGCCGAACACGGGGGCGAGGGCGTACATCCCGGCCACGTGCAGGCTGATGGTCAGGCCCACGACGCTCAGCGACGCCCCGTGGAGGGTCAGGTGCACGGGCGTCATGGACATGAGCGCCACCATGACGGCGTGGCTCAGCGCCACGGTGAGCACGGCCCGGCGGGCCGGCGACGAGGCCCGCAGCACCGCCAGCCCGCCCGCGGGGGAGGGCTTGCCCCTGCCCGCGGCCTCGCCGTCGGCCACGGCCAGCAGCAGGGGGTCCGGCCGCAGCGCCGTGAGGTAGACCAGGGCCCCGAAGGCCTGCGCCACGAGGGCGATGACGAATCCGCCCGTCAGCGCCGGCAGGCCCAGGGCCCGCCCGAGCAGCTCGCCCGGCTCGAAGAGGTTGGGGCCGAGCACCGCGCCGATCGTCGTGGACCAGACCACCAGGGAGAGGTCCCGGGCGCGGGTGTCGTCCGCGGCCAGGTCGGTCGCCGCGAACCGGGACTGGAGGTTGAGCGCCGAGCCGGCGCCGAGCAGCGCCAGGCCCAGCAGCAGGACCGGGAAGCTCGAGAGGACGGCGGCGCCGATCGTGATCGACGCGCCCGCCATGGCGGTGAACGCCCCGGTGCTGAGCGAGATCCGCCGGCCGCGGGCCTGGGCGAGCCGCGCGAGGGGGACGGCGAGCAGGGCCGCGCCGAGGGTGTTCATGGTCGCGGCCATGCCGGACCAGGCGGAGGAGCCGGAGACCTCGGTGACGAGGAGGGCGCCGAGGGCCAGGGTGGCGCCGACGCCCAGCCCACCGAGGATCTGGCCGAGGGCGAGGACGCGGACGACCCTCCGCTGCAGGGCGCGCCGGTCCACGGCGGGGTTCGTCGGGTGCATGACCGCCATCCTATACCCCTGGGGGTACTCGCCCCGGGTGTGTCGGAGCCCCTCGGTGTGGTTCGATGCTCGGCATGAGCTCCCTGCCCGATCCCGCGACCGGACTCGTCCACGGCGAGGACGGGCTCGCCCGCCCCGTCTGGGCCGCCACGGACCCCCTCCTGCGCGAGTACTACGACACCGAGTGGGGCGTCCCCGTGCGGGACGAGCGGGGGCTCTACGAGCGGATCTGCCTCGAGGGCTTCCAGTCCGGACTGTCCTGGGCCACGATCCTGCGCAAGCGGCCCGCCTTCCGGGCGGCCTTCGCGGACTTCGACCCGGACGCGGTCGCCGGCTTCGGCCCGGCCGACGTCGACCGCCTGCTGGGCGACGCCGGGATCGTGCGCCACCGGGGCAAGATCGAGGCCGCCGTCGGCAACGCCCGCGCCACCGTGGCCCTGCGCGCCGAGGGCGGGCTGACCGAGCTCGTGTGGTCGTTCCGCCCGGCGCGGACCCCGCGTCCGCGCACGGCGGAGGAGGTCCCGACCCGCTCGCCGGAGTCCGAGGCCCTGTCCCGGGCCCTGCGGGCGCACGGCTTCCGCTTCGTGGGGCCGACCACGATGCACGCGCTCATGGAGGCGGTCGGGATCGTCGACACCCACCTGCTCGGCAGCCACCGCCGGGGCAGCTCCGGGGTGTGGCCGGAGGCGCCGGAGGGTGCGTAGGATTCCTGGCACCGAACCCGACGACGCCCCGCGTCGCCTTCCGGCAGGAGGCCCGGCCATGTACGACAACAGCGAGCAGCGCAGCGCGGTGCTGCCCCTGGTGCTGAGCACCGTGGGCTCCGTCCTGGTCGGCCTGGTGGTCCGGAGGCTGCGGGAGGACCGGGCGGCGGCCCGTGGCGGGACCGCCGCCGGGCCCGCCGGCCGGGACGCCCGGCGAAAGGGACGGGCCCGGCCCGCCCGGAGGAACACGCGCGGGCCGGTGCTCTGAGACCATGACGAGCCACGCGATCAGCTGGGTGGACGTCTTCTCGCCGGCGCCGCTGGGCGGCAACCCGCTCGCCGTCGTGCACGGGGCCGACGCCCTCGACGAGGACACGATGGCGCGCTTCGCCCGCTGGACCAACCTCTCCGAGACCACGTTCCTGCTCGAGCCCACGGTCCCCGGCGCCGACTACCGGGTGCGGATCTTCACCCCCGGCGGGGAGCTGCCCTTCGCGGGTCACCCCACGCTCGGGACGGCGTCCGCCTGGCTCGCCCTCGGCGGGGAGCCCGCGGGAGCGGACGTCGTCCAGGAGTGCGGGGTCGGGCTGGTGACCGTCCGGCGCCGCGAGGGCAGGCTCTCGTTCGCCGCCCCGCCCCTGACGCGCTACGAGCCCGTGGCGGAGCCCGCGCTGCTGGACCGGGTGGCGCGGTCCCTGCGGCTGGACCCGTCCGCGCTGCTCGACGTGTCCTGGCTGGACAACGGCCCCGGCTGGATCGGGGTGCGCGTGGCCGACGCCGGGACCGTGCTGGGCGTGCGTGCGGACTGGTCCGCCATGGCCGGGCTCAAGCTCGGCGTGGTGGGCCCCCACCCCGAGGGCGCCGAGTGCGCGGTCGAGGTGCGGGCGTTCGTGGGGGACTGGGTCGTGGAGGACCCGGTCACGGGCAGCCTCAACGCGGGCCTGGCCCGGTGGCTGACGGACAACGGGTGGGCCCCGGAGCGCTACGTCGCCGCCCAGGGCACCGTGCTCGGGCGCACCGGGCGCGTGCTGCTGGAGCGGGACGCGGACACCGTCTGGGTCGGCGGCCAGGTCAGCCCGGTGGTCCGCGGGACCGTGGAGCTGTAGCCGACGGTGCGGAGGGCGCCCTCGGTATCGTGGGGGCATGACCACCCAGGACATCACCTTCCGCACCCGCAAGTGGGTCAAGCCGGAGGACCTCAACGCCAACGGCACCCTGTTCGGCGGCAGCCTGCTCCGCTGGATCGACGAGGAGGCGGCGATCTACGCCATCGTCCAGCTCGGCAACCAGCGCGCGGTGACAAAGTACATGTCGGAGATCCTCCTGAACCCCGACCGGGACCGGATCCCCACCACGGCGCTGCCCGCGGTGCACGGGAAGGGACTCTGAGATGGCGGCACGGCGGCTGCGCGCCGAGCGGATCACCGACTCCGTCACCTACCACGGCGAGGGGCCGTGCTGGTCGGAGTCCTGGGGCGGGCTGCGGTGGGTCGACATGCTCGCCGGGGACGTGCTGTCCCTCGGCGCGGACGGCGAGGTGCTCCGCAAGCACGTCGGGGACGTCGTGGCCTGCGTGCGCCCGCGCGCGACCGGGGGAGCGGTGCTGGCCCTGGAGACCGGCGTGGCCCTCGAGGACCCGGACGGCACCGTCCATCCGGCCGAGCAGCTCTGGGAGCCCGGGGCGGTCCGGATGAACGAGGGCGGGGCCGGCCCGGACGGCTCCTTCTACGTCGGCTCCATGGCCTGGGACCAGACGGAGGGCGCGGCCACGCTCTGGCGCGTGCACCCGGACCTGCGCGGGGAGCCGGTCCTGGAGGGCGTCACCGTCTCCAACGGCATCGCCTGGTCCCCGGACGGCGCGCTGGCCTACTACAACGACACGCCCACCGGGAAGGTCGACGTCCTCGACTGGTCCCCGGACGGGGGTCTGCATGGGCGCCGCACCTTCGTGGTGCCCGAGCTCGAGGAGGGGGACGTCCATCCCGACGGGCTGACCGTCGACGCCGAGGGCGCAGTCTGGGTGGCGCTGCACGGCGCCGGGCAGGTGCACCGCTACACGGCCGACGGCGCCCTGGACACCGTCGTGGAGGTCGGCGCGCGCCAGACGACCGCGTGCTGCCTGGGCGGGGAGGACCTGCGCACCCTCTACGTCACCACGTCCCGGGAGAACCTCGCCCCGGACGAGGACCCCGCCGCGGGCTCCCTGTTCGCGGTCCGGGTCGACGTTCCCGGCCTGCCCGTCCTGCCCTTCGCGGGCTGAGCGCGGTGCGGAACCCCAGGCGCACCGCCGGACTGCTGTGGCTGCTCGTGCTCGTGTGGGCCGTCGCCCTCGTGGGCTCCCTGCTCAGCGGGGGCACCTCCTCGGCGCTCTCCTTCGCCGTGCTCGGGGTGCTGTGCGCCGCCGGGGCGGTGTTCTTCGGCGCCCGGGCCCGCCGCTGACGGGCTCGACCCGCACACGGCGGGAGGCCCGGGTCTACCATCGTCAGCGAGGAGGCACCCATGACCGAGACCCCCCGGGCGGCCCCGGACGTCGTCACCGGCTCGATCCGCCTGCTCGCGGAGCAGGGCTGGGACGCCACGACCGTGGACCGGCTCGCGCTCGCCGCGGGCATCAGTCGGGCCACGTTCTTCCGCAAGTACGGGTCCAAGGAGGACATCGTCTTCGCGGACCACGCCGCGAACCTCGAGCGCCTCGAGCAGCAGCTGGCCCGGGCGGGGGAGGAGCCGGGCACCGATCCGGCCGTCGCCCTGCGGGACGGCGTGCTGCTGGTCTTCCGCCACCACCTCGACCACCGCGAGCGGGCGCTGGCCCGCAACGCCCTGCTCCGGCAGGTCCCGCAGCTGCGGGACCGGGAGCTCATCACGTCCCACCGCTACGAGCGGGTCCTGCGGCGCTACCTGCGCTCCGCGCTGCCCGACTCGCCGGGGCGGAGCACGCTGGCCACGGCGCTGTCCGCCGCCGCGGTGGCGGTGCACAACGCTGCCCTGCGGGCCTGGCTGCGCGCACCCGACACCGACCCCTCGGCCGAGCTGGCCGGGCAGCTCGAGCGCCTCGCGCACACGCTCGTCTCCGGCTACGAGGACGGCGCGGCGCGGCCGGCCGCCGCGCCCGGGGCCCGCCCCGCCGTCGTCGTCACCGTCCTGGACCCCGGCGCGGACACGGAGGAGATCCTGGCGTCCGTGCGGGACGCCCTGCGCCGATGACTCAGACCTCGTCGGCGAGGATCGCGTAGATCAGCTCGTCGCGCCACTCGCCCAGCTGGCGGTGGCTCTCGCGCAGGGTCGCCTCCAGGCGCATGCCGATGCGCTCGCAGACCTTGGCGGAGCTCACGTTGAGGGCGTCCAGGCTCGCGCAGACCCGGTGGGCGCCCAGCTCGGCGAACGCGAACTCGATCGCGGCGCGGGCCGCCTCGGAGGCGATGCCCCGGCCCGCGTGGTCGGGGTGGACCACCCAGCCGATCTCGACCTGCGCGGCCGCCGCGTCCGTGAGGGTCAGCACGATCTCGCCCACGAGCTCCCGCGAGCCCCGGGGGGAGACGGCGAAGCGGACGGAGTCGCCGTCCCGGCCCCACGGCCGCAGGCCGCTGTTCTCGGCCAGGGTGCGCTCGCACTCCTCGCGCGTGCGCGGGCCCCGCCACGCGTACTGCGCGTAGTCCTCGCGGCTCTGATAGGAGTGCATGGGCTCGAGGTCCGCGCCGTCGAAGCGGCGGAACGCGAGGCGCTCGGTCTCTGGGGGCAGCACGTCGATCATCACCAGCCAGAATACGGCCTGAACGCCCCGGAACCGCACGCCGCACCACCACACTGAGACTCAATCCCTTGACCTGAGACTCGGTATCAGTCAGAGTGGTGACGATCACACCACTCGTCAGGAGTCCGCCCATGGCACCCGCCGCGCCCGCCCCGTCCTTCCCCTCCACCGTCGCGGTGGACGTCGAGCAGCTGGTCCTGCCCGGACGCTCCGCGCCCGTCGCCCTGGTGCGGCTGGACTCCACCCCGCCGGGCGGGCTGATCATCTGGGGCTCCGCGGCCCTGGAGCAGCTCCGGGACGTCCTGGGCTCGATCGACCAGTCGGCGGTCGAGGCCATCGTGGTCACCGGCAACGCCCGGTCCTTCGGCGCGGGGGCCAACCTCAAGGAGATCCGCCACGCCCAGCTCAGCGGCGTCTCCGACCGGTACGTGGGGCTCGGCCACGAGGCCTTCGGCGTCCTGGCCGACGCGAGCGTGCCCACCTTCTCCCTGCTCACGGGTCAGGCCCTGGGCGGCGGGCTCGAGCTCGCCCTGCACACGGACTACCGTGCGGCCCACCCGCGCACCGGCCCGCTCGGACTGCCGGAGTGCAGGCTCGGCTTCTTCCCCGGCTGGGGCGGCGTGCACCTGCTCCCGCACCTGATCGGCCCGGCCGCGGCGCTGCGCGTCATCGTGTTCGACTCCCTGCGGGGCCGGAACACCAAGGCGGCGGAGGCCCTCGAGCTCGGCCTCGTGGACGTGGTGCTCGACGCCGCCCCGGGGACCGGGGAGTGGGACACCGCCTGGCAGCGGTGGGTGGCCGGCACGCTCGACGCGCTCGACGCGGGGGAGACCCGCCGCCGCGCGGGCACGCCCGGCGGCACCGGGGAGCAGGAGTGGCAGGACGCCGTGGACCAGGCCCGGGACCGCGCCGAGCGCACCTGGCACGGCGCCGCGCCGGCACCGCTCGTGGCGATCGACCTCGTAGCCGACGCCCGGACGGAGTCCCGCACCGAGAACGGGACGAAGGCCGTGGCCGCCTTCGCCGAGCTGGTCCGCGGGGACGTGGCCAAGGCCTCCCTCTACGCGTTCGAGCTCGTCTCGGCCCGCTCCCGGCAGGCCGCGGACGTGCCCGCCGCCGAGCCCGTGCCCCTGCGCAAGGCCGCCGTGATCGGCGCCGGCCTGATGGCCGGCCAGCTCGCCTCCCTCATCGCGAGCGGCGCCCGGATCCCCGTGGTCATGACCGACCTCGACGACGAGCGGCTCGCCGCCGGCGTGGCCCGGACCCGGGAGCGCTTCGCCGCGCAGGCGGCCAGGGGCCGGATCAGCGCGGAGCAGGCCGAGCAGCTCGGCGCCCTCGTCACGGGGGCGAGCGGGCCGGAGGACCTCGCCGACGCGGACTTCGTGATCGAGGCCGTCTTCGAGGACCTCGACGTGAAGAAGAAGGTGTTCGCCCAGTGGGAGGAGGTCGTGCGCCCGGACGCGATCCTCGCGACCAACACGAGCTCCCTGTCCGTCACCGCCATGGCGGAGGGCCTCCGGCACCCCGAACGGGTGGTCGGCTTCCACGTCTTCAACCCCGTGGAGGTCACCCCGCTCCTCGAGATCGTCGCCGGGCGGCGGACCGGCGACGCGGCCCTCGCGACCGCCTTCGAGCTCGCCGCGGCGCTGCGCCGCACGGCGGTGCGCGTCCAGGACGCCCCCGGCTTCGTGGTCAACCGGGTGCTGACCCGGCTGTTCGACGTGATCGTCCAGGCGATCGATGCGGGCACGGACGTGGCGGCCGCCGACCACGCCCCCGATCCGATGGGCCTGCCCATGACCCCGCTGCGGCTGCTCGACTTCGTGGGCCCGGCCGTGCTGCACCACGTGGACGAGACCATGCACCGGGCCTACCCCGAGCGCTTCGCGCGGTCCCCATGGATGGACGCGGTGGTCGGGGCGGGCCTCACCCACGTGCTGCCCACCGAGCAGGCCCCGGGGACGGGCGCGGACGGCTACCTCGCCGCCGCCGCCGCCCGGATGCTCGAGCGGACCCGGGCGGAGCACCCCGCCGACGCTCCCGTCCCGGCGGAGGAGCTGCTCGTGCGGGTGCAGGACGCCCTGGCCGAGGAGATCGGCGCGATGCTGGCCGAGGGCGTCGTCGCCGGGCCCGAGGACGTGGACCTGTGCATGGTCCTCGGCGCCAACTACCCCTTCCACCTGGGCGGGATCACCCCGTACCTCGACCGCACGGGCGCCTCCGAGCGCGTCCTCGGCCGCCGCTTCCACCAGGACTGACCTTGTCCCCGACCTCCCACCAGCCCACAGAACGAAGGACCCAGCCATGACCGCCACCCCCGAGACCGGCGCGACCCTGTTCCCCGCCGGCACCGTGGAGCCCGACTACGTCCTCGACAAGGCCCTCGACACCGACGCCGCCGGCGCGTTCGACGCGGTCTCCGACACCGACCGGGGGCACTGGATGCGCGCCCGCCGGTTCGTCCAGGAGGACCTGCTGCCCGTCATCGGCGAGCACTGGGACCGCTCGGAGTACTCCCTCGACCTCGTCCGCCGGCTCGGGGAGCTCGACCTGCTGCGCGACGGCGTGGCCGTCGACGGCTACGAGCAGATGTCCAAGACCGCCGCGGGCCTGATCAGCATGGAGCTCTCCCGCGGCGACGGGTCCATCGCGACCGTCTCGGGCGTCCAGGGCGGGCTCGCGATGCGCTCGATCGCCATGTGCGGCTCCGAGGAGCAGCGGCAGCGCTGGCTGCCGCGGATGGCCACGGGCGAGCTCCTCGGCGCGTTCGCCCTCACGGAGCCCACCCACGGCTCCGACTCCGTCAGCCTCGAGACCCGTGCCACCCCGGTGGACGGCGGCTGGGTGCTCAACGGGGAGAAGAAGTGGATCGGCAACGGCTCGATGGGCGGGATCACCGTGGTGTGGGCCCGCGCCGACGAGGACGGCCAGGTCAGGGGTTTCGTGGTCCCGCAGGAGAGCGAGGGCTACACCGGCACGACCATCCGTGGAAAGCTCGCCCTCCGGGCCATCCACCAGGCGCACCTCCGGTTCGAGAACGTCTTCGTGCCCGAGGAGAACGCGCTGCCGGCGGCACGGTCCTTCAGGAACACCGCCGACGTCCTGTTCGCCACCCGCATCAGCGTGGCGTGGGGCGCGGTGGGGCACGCCCAGGCCTGCTACGAGACCGCCGTGCAGTACGCGGCCCAGCGCGTGCAGTTCGGCCGCCCGCTGGCCGCATCGCAGATCGTGCAGGAGCGGCTGGCCCGGATGCTGAGCGAGCTCACCCAGATCCAGCTCCTCGTGGCACGGATGACCGAGCGGGAGGAGGCCGGCCGACTCACCGCCGAGCAGGCGTCGCTGGCGAAGTACACCTCCACGCGCACGGCCCGCTCGATCGCGGCCAACGCCCGGGACCTCCTGGGCGGCAACGGCATCCTCATCGAGAACCGCGTGGCCCGCCACTTCGCGGACATCGAGGCGCTGCACACCTACGAGGGCACCGAGACCGTGCAGGCCCTCATCATCGGACGCGGGATCACCGGCATCTCCGCCTTCGCCTGAGCTCGTCCGGGGCCACGTGACGACGGCGCCCCGGCCATGCAGGCCGGGGCGCCGTCGTGCTCGGTCCGGCCGGGCTCAGAGGTCGGCGCCGCCGTGGAACGAGTCGTTGCTCGGGTCGACCTCGTCCTCGAACGCGGGGTCCTCGGGGACGTCGAGGTCCGCGATCGCCTCGCCCATGCGGGGCTCCTCGGGCGGGACCTGCTCCTCGCCCGCCTCGTAGCGGGCCTCCGCCGTCTCGTCCCGGAGCTCCTGCTCCGAGGGGACCTCCGGGTGCTCGGGGTCCACGCGCTCGTCCTGCGCGCCGGCCTCGGCGCCCTCGATCAGCGGATCCTCGCGCCAGTGCTCGGGGTCGACCTCGGCGGCGCCCTCGTAGGTGTCGGGGGTCTCCGGCAGCTCTTCCGGTGAGGTGCTCATCTGCTGTCCTTTCGGGTCGTGGCATCGATGTGCCATCAGCCTACGCACTGCCGTCCCCGCCGCTCCGGCCACCGGTTCGTCCGGTGGACGGGGGAGCGCCGGGAGCTGCGACGAGGAAGCATCCGCCCGGCCCTCCGGGGTTTTGACGGTCCTGCGGGGCGTGTGTAATGTATTCCGAGTCGCCGCAAGGGACGCGAGAGATCGCCCCGGACGGCAACGCCGAATCCGGCGGACCGAACCCCTCGAACCATCAAGCCGATCATCGCTGCGCGGTGGCCGACAGCTTGTGGGCCGGGACCGGGTCGGGTACGCTGGTGGAGCTGTTTCGGGCAGCAGCGAGAAATCGCTGCGGCCCACGGCGCCGAATCCGGCAGATCCACGAATTCTCCTCCCGAAGGACTTTTACGCCGCTGAGCGACGGAAAAGCGATTTGGGAAAGCGGAGAAGATCGGGATAAGCTGAGGAGGTCGCCGCGGGGAAAGCGAGAGATCGCGAGAACCGAGCGAAAAAGAATTCCAACACGGTTTCCGGGTGTGGTGCCTGGTTGCTGGTCTGTTGTTTGAGAACTCAATAGTGTGCCATGTTTGTTGATACCGGATGTTTTATTCGGTTGATTGGTTGTCGCCGTCCTGCCTCCGTGGGGTGGTGGCGACATTTTCAGCCGGGGTTTGATGTT
>NZ_PDDL01000090.1:0-14285 GCF_020833785.1 Kocuria sp. CCUG 69068 | reverse complement strand
CCTCCACGGCAGAGCGCGACGATGCCCTACCGGGCTGGCTGCACTTCTACAATCATCATCGAGCCCACTCCGCACTTGGAGGCCAGCCACCGGTCACCCGCCTGACCAACCTCCCTGGACATCACAGTTAGCCTGTCCGCGCCCGTCACTAGACTGAGCCGCATGAACGAGCAGGAACCGGGCCGGTCCCGGGCCGCCTCGGCAGCCGCAGGCCGTGCGGCGCTTCCCGCGGACGCGACCGCCACGTCCGCTCCCATCGACGCCGCCGAGGGGCCGGGGCTGATCGATCCCGAGGCCGTGGACATCCCGGTGCGCAGCCCGGCGCAGCGGTCCCGCACCTTCGCCGGGATCCTGGTGAACACCGCCCTCGCCAACATCACGACCAGCTACCTCTGGTTCGCCCTGACGTTCTGGGTGTATCTGGAGACGCGCAACGTGATCGCCACCGGGGTGGTCGGCGGCGCCTACATGCTGCTCATCGCGCTCTCCAGCATCAGCTTCGGCACCTTCGTGGACCGCTACCGCAAGCTCGCCGTGATGCGCTTCGCCGCAGCCTTCACCCTGGTGATGTTCATGCTGGCGGGCGTCCTGTTCCTCTTCGCCCCGGCGGCCTCGATGGCGGACCTGACCCGCCCGTGGATCTGGGTCTTCGCCCTGGTCGTCCTGATCGGGGCGGTGGTGGAGAACATGCGCAACATCGCCCTGTCCACCACGGTCACGATCCTCATCGAGCCGGACCGGCGCGCCAACGCCAACGGCCTGGTGGGCATGGTGCAGGGCCTGATGTTCATCGTGACCTCGGTGCTCTCCGGGCTGTCGGTCGGACTGCTGGGCATGGGCTGGACGGTCGTGGTCGCCGTGGCGCTCACGGCCGTGGCCTTCGGGCACCTGTTGACGCTGCGCATGCCCGAGGAGGTGCGCGCCGCGGCCACGGACGCCCACGGCAGCTTCGACCTGCGGGGGGCGTTCGCCGCTGTGCTGGCCGTGTCCGGGCTGTTCGCGCTGATCCTGTTCTCGACGTTCAACAACTTCATCGGCGGCGTCTACATGGCCTTGATGGACCCGTACGGTCTGGAGATGTTTCCCGTGGAGATCTGGGGCGCGGTCTTCGCGCTCGGCGCCACCGGCTTCATCGTGGGCGGGGCGCTGATCGGCAAGTTCGGGCTGGGGTCCAATCCGCTGCGCACCATGTTGTTCGCGGTGATGGCGATGGGCGTGCTCGGCGCGGGGTTCACCGTACGGGAGTGGGCCTGGCTGTACGTCCTGGGCATCTGGCTCTACATGGCGCTCTTCCCCTTCGTGGAGGCGGCGGAACAGACGGTCATCCAGCGGGTCGTGCCGCTGGAGCGGCAGGGCCGTGTCTTCGGCTTCGCCATGGCGTTCGAGTCCGCGGCGGCGCCGGTCACCGCGTTCCTCATCGCACCGATCGCCCAGTTCTGGATCATCCCGTACGCGCGGTCCGCGGAGGGCGGCGCCCAGCTGGCCCCGCTGCTCGGCGAGGGCACCTCGCGCGGCATCGCCCTGGTGTTCCTGGTGGCCGGCATCGTCATGATCGCCGCCGCGCTGCTGGCCTTCCTGACCCCGGTCTACCGCCGGGTCTCGGCGTCGTACGCCCAGGTCGCGGCGGAGGACGCCGCGGACGGCGTCACCGCCTCCCGGTCCTCCGCATGAACGAGTCCCACCGCCGGCCCGGTGAGCCCGGGCTTCCGGCCGGGGGGCGGGACGGGGCCGGCACTCCGGCTCGACCGGATCGGCAGGCCCGGGCACGCCTCAGCGATGGGCGGCGATGTAGGCGTCGAAGTCCCACGGCGGTCGGGTGGGCGAGCCGTCGAGGAACTTCTCGGCGGCCGCCCGGCCGCTGCGGTAGAGGAAGTCCCGGTCCTCGTCGGTGAGGTTGAAGTCGGTGGCGCGGATGGTGCCGGTGTCGACGAAGATCGTGCGGGCCTGGGCGTCGGGGGACTCGATGTGCATCTGGTCGTAGAAGCCGGTCATGGTCTTGAGCATCGCCCGGCTCATGCTCACCGGCCCCTTGATCGGGTACCCCGTGCCCTGGACCGCGTCCGGATGGGCCGAGAGCTTGATGCCCAGCGTGGGCCACCGCGGAACGGTGCCCGGCGGGGCGTCGAAGGCGGCGATCGGGAAGTTGGAGAGCATCCCGCCGTCGACCAGCCAGGCTTTCTTCCCGTCGGCGGTGTCCCAGCGGACGGGCCGGTAGAAGAACGGGATGGACATCGAGGCCCGGACCGCCTCGACCACGTGCTGGGCGCCCCGGTCACGGCCGAAGTCGTCGTAGTCCCAGGGCAGGTAGCGCAGCCGGCCCCTGCTGATGTCCGAGGCGGTGACCACCAGCCGGTAGGACCGCTCCGGGGCGGGGGGCCGTTCCTCGTCGGTGTAGGGCAGGTCGGCGAAGGTCCGCACCCCGTACTCGTCGAGCTGGGACTGCAACCAGGATCGGAGGTGCTCGCCGAGGTAGATGCCGTTGCGGGCGAGGATCCCGGCGGCCTTGCCCGCGGTGTAGCGCGTGAGGCGGGAGCCGTCGCGGAAGTCCGGGTACTGGACGGAGCCGATGATGTCCACCAGCTTGCTCGCCGGGGCGCCGGCGGCGACCAGGGCCCCGACGATCGCTCCGGCGGAGGTGCCGGCGACCCGTTTGAAGCGGTAGCCGTGCTCCTCGAGGACCTCGATGGCTCCCACCAGGGCGATGCCCTTGACGCCCCCGCCCTCCAGCACCAGGTCGGCATACCGTTCCATGCTGTCCACGCCCCTTCGGCAGGTTCGATCCCCGAGGTCAGTACAGCAAATGCCGTGCGGGCACGGAACGGCTGCCCGATATCGGGCCCCGTGTGACGGGAAAGAATTCGTCGGACAACAATCAGCGATCGCGGAAATTCCCTGGTATTTCCGTCAGCACATCGAAACACGCTCTGACCTGGGCACGAACCCGTGCACCGGAATTCTTCATCTCGGCGTCACATGGTCACAGCCGCAGCACGGGAACGTCCGTCTCCTTTGACGTGCGACCCACCCGTGATTATGTCGAGGCACATCACTCCGCCGGTATTCTCCGTACGCCGCAGAGAAGCGCTGGAGAACGGTTGCCGGGGGTCCTCCTGCCACCCCGAACGGGACGTGCGGGATTCGAGATCACACGACAGGCGCTTGCCCAGGAGCCGAGAACGATGAATTCCTCAGTTCGTCCCTACTGTGCTGCCAAGCCGCGCATCGTGCGTCCCCTCCCGGAGGGGCTGGTGGGCATCAGACAGCGCCTCGTCCGGGTGATGGCCCAGAAGTGGGTCAACGGGACAGTGCTCCGCTACGCGTTCCGGGAGGGCCCCGAGCCTCAGCGCCAGGCGGTGCGCAGCGCGTTCCGGGAGTGGAAGGACCTGGAGATCGGCCTCGGGTTCCAGGAGGTGGACGAGCCGGGGGAGGCCGAGGTCCGGATCTCCTTCGACCAGGCCGACGGGTCGTGGTCCTATCTGGGCAGGGACGTCCTGACGATCGGCACCCAGGACGCGACCATGAACTTCGGCTGGGACCTGACCGACGAGTACGGGCGCACCACGGCGCTGCACGAGATCGGCCACACGATGGGCCTGCCCCACGAGCACCAGAACCCGTTCGCCGGGATCGTCTGGGACGAGGCGAAGGTCTACGCGTTCTTCGCCGGGGCACCGAACCACTGGTCCCCGGAGACCACGCACCACAACGTCCTGCGCAAACTGGGCCAGGACGAGGTGGAGGGCTCGACCTGGGACCCCGACTCGGTGATGCAGTACTCCTTCCCCGGAGGCCTCATCAAGGAGCCCGCCCGCTACCAGCCGGGCATCAGCCCTCCGGGCGGCCTGTCGGCCAAGGACCAGGACTGGGTGCGGAAGTTCTACCCGGTCCTGCCGCACGTGCTCCCGACGCTCGAGCCGTTCCGGTCCACGCCCCTGACCCTGGTCCCGGGGCAGCAGGCGGACTTCGAGATCACCCCCGCCCTGTCGCGGAAGCACCAGATCGCCACCTTCGGGACGGCGGACACCACCCTGGTGCTCTTCGAGGAGGTCGACGGAGAGCTGCGCTTCCTCGCCGGCGACGACGACAGCGGGGAGGACCGCAACTCCACCCTGTCGGCGAAGCTCTTCCGGAGGAGGCGGTACGTCGTCCGCGTCAGGCTCGCATGGGCAGGACAGTCCGGGGACACCGCCATCATGTGCTGGTAGCCGGGGCGGGACCGGCTCGGTTCCCTGAGCGGCGCCCCTCGGCCCAGCACCCCACCCGGCCACCGCCGGCCCCGGACCGGTACCGCCATCCTGGAAGGAAGACCCATGTCCCAGACGCCTGACGCTCCCGTGCACGGCAGCGAGAGCGAGAACCCGGCGATCGACGCGCCCACCCCCAAGACCGGTCAGCCGCGGACGGTCCAGGACTGGTGGCCCAACCAGCTGGACCTGAACGTCCTGCGGAAGCACTCGACCACGACCGACCCGCTGGGCCCCGGCTTCGACTACGCGAAGGAGTTCGCCACGCTCGACGTCGAGGAGCTCAAGCGCGACCTCGTCGAGCTCATGACCACCTCGCAGGCCTGGTGGCCCGCCGACTTCGGGCACTACGGAGGGCTGTTCATCCGGATGAGCTGGCACTCGGCCGGCACCTACCGGATCGCGGACGGCCGCGGGGGAGCCGGGGAGGGCGCCCAGCGGTTCGCCCCGCACAACAGCTGGCCGGACAACGCCAACCTGGACAAGGCCCGGCGCCTGCTGTGGCCGGTCAAGCAGAAGCACGGCCGGAAGATCTCGTGGGCCGACCTGCTGGTGCTCGCCGGGAACGTGGCGCTCGAGTCGATGGGCTTCCGGACGTTCGGCTTCGGTTTCGGGCGCGAGGACGTGTGGGAGCCCGAGGAGATGTTCTGGGGCCCGGAGGACACCTGGCTCGGCGACGAGCGCTACGCCGGCGACCGCGAGCTCTCGGGCCCGCTGGCCGCGGTCCAGATGGGGCTGATCTACGTCAACCCCGAGGGCCCCGGCGGCAACCCCGACCCGCTCGCGTCCGCCCGGGACATCCGCGACACGTTCGGCCGCATGGCGATGAACGACGAGGAGACGGTCGCGCTCATCGCCGGCGGGCACTCCTTCGGGAAGACCCACGGGGCCGGGCCCGCCGACCACGTGGGCCCCGAGCCCGAGGCGTGCCCGGTCACGGGGCAGGGCCTGGGCTGGAGGAGCAGCTACGGGACGGGCAAGGGGCCGGACACGATCACCAGCGGTCTGGAGGTGACCTGGACCAGCACCCCGACCCAGTGGGGCAACGGCTTCTTCGGCAACCTGTTCGGCCACGAGTGGGAGCTGACCGAGAGCCCCGCGGGGGCCCACCAGTGGGTCGCCGAGGACGCGACCGAGACCGTCCCGGACGCCTTCGACCCGGGGCGGAAGCACCGGCCGACGATGCTGACGACCGACCTCGCGCTCCGGGCGGACCCGGTGTACGAGAAGATCTCGCGGCGGTTCCACGAGCACCCGGACGAGTTCGCCGAGGCGTTCGCCAAGGCCTGGTACAAGCTGCTGCACCGCGACATGGGCCCGGTCACGCGCTTCCTGGGGCCGTGGGTCCCGGAGCCGCAGCTGTGGCAGGACCCGGTCCCGGCGGTCGACCACGAGCTGGTCGGGGACGACGACGTCGCCGCCCTGAAGGAGACCCTCCTCGGCTCGGGAATGACCGTGGCGCAGCTGGCCTCCACCGCGTGGGCCTCCGCGGCGAGCTTCCGGGGCACCGACAACCGGGGCGGGGCCAACGGCGCCCGCATCCGGCTCGAGCCGCAGCGCGGCTGGGAGGTGAACGAGCCGGAGCGGCTGGCCGAGGTGCTGCGCGTCCTCGAGCAGGTCCGGGAGGACTTCAACGGCGGTCGGTCCGACGGCACGAGGATCTCGCTGGCCGACCTGATCGTGCTCGGCGGCTGCGCGGCCGTCGAGCGCGCGGCCCGGAACGCCGGTCACCCGGTCCAGGTCCCGTTCCGGCCCGGGCGCACGGACGCCGCGCAGGAGCAGACCGACGTCGAGTCCTTCGCCGTGCTCGAGCCGCAGGCCGACGGCTTCCGGAACTTCGTGCAGTCCGACGTGCGGCTCTCGCCCGAGACGCTGCTGCTCGACCGCGCGTACATGCTCAACCTCACCGCCCCCGAGATGACGGTCCTGGTCGGCGGCTTGCGGAGCCTGGGGACGAACCACGGGCAGTCGGAGCACGGCGTCCTCACCGACCGGAAGGAGGCGCTGACCAACGACTTCTTCGTCAATCTCCTCACCGCCGGCACGCAGTGGAGGGTGTCCGAGGATTCGCAGGAGGTCTTCGAGGTCCGTGATCTCGCCACGGACGAGCTCAGGTGGACTGCCACCGCCGCCGATCTGGTCTTCGGCTCGCACTCCCAGCTGCGGGCGATCTCGGAGGTCTACGCGAGCGACGACGCGCAGGAGAAGTTCGTGCGCGACTTCGTCGCCGCGTGGGTCAAGGTCATGGAGCTCGACCGGTTCGATCTGCGCTGACGGCACGGGGCCCCGCCGGCGGACCGCACCAGGTGGTGAGCGCGGCCTCGAGCCCTGACGTGTCGCCCTCGCCCACCCAGGCCACGTGCCCGTCCGGCCGGACGAGCACCGCGGTGGGCGGGGTGACCGGCCCGAGCACCGGGAGCTCCCAGCGGCCGTGGTGCGCGGCGGTGACCAGTCGCACGCGGTCCGCCCAGGGCCCGATGTCGACACTGCCGGGCGTGCCGAGCTCGAGCAGCACCGGCCGTGCCGCGTGCAGGAGGGCGAAGACCCGCGCCGGGCCGCCGGCCGTGCGGAGGTCGAGATCAGGCATGCGCCGCCCGAGCAACGGGTGTCCCGCGCCGAGGTCGTAGTGGATGTCCAGGCCGGACATCGTCGCCGCGTACCGCCGGCGCGGCTCGTCCATGGCCAGGAGCTCTGCGACCGTCTCGCCCACGGCCCGGACGCGGTCGTCGGGGCGGCGCAGCGCGACCTGCGCCATGGTGAGGCGCAGCACGCGGGCGGCCACCGGGTGGCGTTCGGCGTGGTAGCTGTCCAGGAGGTCCTCCGGTGAGGTCCCTCCGACGACCTGGGCCAGCTTCCAGCCCAGGTTCACCGCGTCCTGAACCCCGGTGTTGAGGCCCTGCCCACCGTCCGGGGCGTGCACGTGCGCGGCGTCGCCGGCCAGCAGGACGCGCCCGTTCCGGTAGGACGCCGCCTGCCGGGTCGTGTCGGTGAACCGCGTGATCCAGGTGGGGCTGTGCACCCCGTAGTCCGTCCCGTACACCGCGACGAGCGCCGCGCGGAGATCGCGCAGGGTGGGCTCGCGGCCGGGCCCCACATGGCGCTCGGTCACCATGACCCCCGCCGGCCCTCCGTCCTGGGGCGGGCGGAAGGCGTGCTTGCCGACGGCGTCCTGGTGGATGCCCCACTCCGGCTCCTCGGCCAGCTCCACCTCGGCGAGCAGACTGCTCGTCGTCGGGTCCCACCCGGGGAACCCGATGCCCGCCGCCTTCCGGATCCGGCTCCGCCCTCCGTCGCACCCGACGACGTACTGCGCCCGCAGCGGCCGGCCGTCGGCCGGCTCGACGTCGACGCCCGTGCCGTCCTGGGCCACGCCCGTCACCTCGTGCCCGTAGCGGACCGGCACCCCCAGCTCGCCGATCCAGTCGGCCAGGAGCCGCTCGATGTGGTTCTGCCACAGCGCGAGACCGTAGGGGTGCCGGGTGGGGAAGTCGCTGAGGTCCAGGGGGGTGCCGGCGAACCCGGCGACCTGGGCGGTCGTGCCCTCGGTGAGGAACCGGTCGGCGACGCCGCGCTGGTCGAGGACCTCGATGGTCCGCGCGTGCAGCCCGCCGGCGCGGGAGCCGACGAGCTCCTGACCGGTCCTCCGCTCGAGGACGACGACGTCGACCCCCGCCAGTGCCAGCTCTCCCGCCAGCATCAGACCCGTCGGCCCGCCGCCGACGACCACCACCTCGTGCTCGTCCATCTGCTGCCCCTCCGTCCGCAGGTGCCGCTCCCGGCCCGAGCATTCTGCGGCGCGACCGGGGTCTTGCCGCAAGCCCCCCGGCGCGCTGTAGCCTGAAAACGGAGGGAAGAGGGCGGGCCCGGTCACCGCCGGTCAGAGCAGTCCGCCGATCTGGCCCGCCGTCTCCTGCAGCGCGGGCACGTGGCGCCGCAGACCCGAGAGGCCGCCCCGGTCGGCCGGGACGCTCACGGCCAGCGCCGCCAGGGCCCTGCCCGCGGCGTCGGTGACCGGCACGGCCGCCGCGTGCAGGCCGTCGAGGCTCTCGCCGAGATTGAGCGCGTAGCCGGACCGCCGGATGTCCGCCAGCTCCTCGCGCAGGACCCTGGGGCTCGTGGTGGTGCGCCCGGTCATGCGGGGGAGGCCGGCCTCGAGCAGGGCCTGAGCCGCCGCCGGGTCCGCCGCGGCCAGGAGGACCTTGCCGCCGGCCGTGGCGTGCACCGGGAGCAGGGCGCCGGTCCGTCCGCTGACCCGCACGGGACGGTCGCACTCCACGCTGTCGACGAACCGCACGCTCGGCCCCTCGAGGACCATGAGGTTCACGGTCTCCTCCAGGGCGGCGCAGAGCGTCTCCAGGAGCGGGTGCGCGACCTGGCGCAGCTCCGGGATGCCGGCGGAGGAGAGCGCGAACTCGAGCAGCTGCGGACCCGGCCGGTAGGCGCGGGAGTTGCGCTCCTGCTGGACGAAGCCCTCGTGGGCCAGGGTCATGAGGAGCCGGTGGGCCGTGGAGCGGGCCACGCCCAGCTCCGCGGCGGCGTCCGTGACCCGGAGGGCGTCGCGGTCGCGGAGCATCAGCAGCAACCGCAGGGCGTTCGATCGGGCAGTTCATCCACGCCGAGCCGGCGGGGCGTCACGCCGGGTACGACAGCCCGCAGTTCTCGATCCACCGCGGCGACCTGCAGCAGGTGCTCCTCGACGCCGTGCGCGAGCGCCTGGGCGACGACGCGGTGGTCACCGACCACCGGTGCGAGTCCGTGGACCAGGACGGCGCCGGCACCGTCGCCCGGTTCACCCGGACCAGCGACGGCGCCGAGCTGCCCGACGTCCGCGCGGAGGTCGTCGTCGCCTGTGACGGCGTCCACTCCGCGGTGCGCCGGCAGTTCTACCCGGACGAGGGCGAGCCGCGGTACTCCGGGGTCACCATGTGGCGCGGCACGACCGTGGCGCCGCCCTTCCTCACAGGCGCGAGCATGGCGCGGATCGGCTGGCTCGCCAGCGGCAAGATGGTGGTCTACCCCATCCACGACGTCGACGACGACGGCAACCAGCTCGTCAACTGGGTCGCCGAGCTCGAGGCCCCGCAGCGGGCCCGCCGCGACTGGACGCGGGAGGGCCGCCTGGAGGACTTCCTGGGCGTCTTCCAGGACTGGACGTTCGACTGGCTGGACGTCCCCGCGCTCATCACGGGCGCCGAGACCGTGCTCGAGTACCCGATGGTGGACCAGGACCCGCTCCCGCGCTGGACCTTCGGCCGGGTGACCCTGCTCGGTGACGCGGCCCACCCCATGGTGCCGCGCGGGTCCAACGGCGCCGGCCAGGCCGTCCTCGACGCGCACCGGCTCGCCGAGCTGCTGGCCGCCGGCACCGGCCCGCTGCAGGCGCTCGCCGACTACGAGGCCGAGCGGCTGCCCCGGACGTCGGCCGTGGTCCTGGCCAACCGGACGTCCCCGCCGGACACCATCATCCGCGAGGTGTGGGAGCGCACCGGGGACCGGCCCTTCGACCGGATCGAGGACGTCATCAGCGCGGAGGAGATCGCCGCGATCTCCCGGCGGTACCAGCAGGTCGCCGGCTACAGCCTCGACGAGCTCCGGGCCGCGGACGGCCCGGACCGGACCGGCTGAGCGCCCGTGCGCCCCGGACACCGGGCACGTCACCACCGCGATGCACCGCACGACCTCACGACCACACGACCACACGACGAAGGAGTCCACGATGAAGCGCATGCCACTCGTCAGCGCGGCGGCCGCAGCCCTGCTGCTGGCCGGATGCGGGGCCGGGGCCGAGTCCCCGGAGGCCGAGGGGCTGGACCCTGCCGCACCCGTCGCCGTCAACGTCGCCGAGACCGCCGGCGTCCCCTCCGCATACCTGAACTACGGCGTGCAGCAGGGCTTCTTCGAGGAGCAGGGCCTCGACGTCACCGTCGACGTCAGCGCCGGCGGGGCGGCGGCCGTGCCCGGACTGATGAGCGGCGGGCTGCAGCTGGCCGGCTCCAACACGGTCAGCGCCCTGCTGGCCGTGGAGAAGGGCCTGCCCATCACCATGGTGGCTCCGGGCACCTTCGGCTCCGAGACCGAGGGGGAGGACTTCTCGGCCGTGCTCGTTGCGGAGAACAGCGACATCCGCGAACCGGCGGACCTGGCCGGCAGCACCATCGCGGTCAACACCCTCGAGAACATCGGCGACGTCACCATCTCCGCCGCGCTGGAGGAGCACGGGGTGGATCCGGCCGGCGTCGAGTTCGTGGAGATCGGCTTCCCCGACATGATCCCCGCTCTCGAGCGGGGACAGATCGACGCCGCGTGGGAGATCGAGCCGTTCGTCACCATCGGCGCGGAGTCCGGGGCCCGGCCCGTCCTGTGGCCGTACGTGGAGGCCCGCCCCGGCCTGATGGTCGGGTCCTACCTGGCCACCCAGGAGTACCGCGAGCAGAACCCCGAGGTGATCGAGGCCTTCCGGAACGGACTGGAGGCTACCGCCGCGTCCGTGGCGGAGGACCCGGACGCGTTCCGCGCCGCGCTGCCCGACCTGGCCCGTGTGACGCCCGAGGTCGCCGGGTCCATGACCCTCCCGCAGTGGAAGTCCGAGATCGACGTCGAGTCCCTGGAGTTCATCGAGGAGCAGATGCGGGAGCACGGACTCATCAGCGAACCGGTCGACGTCGAGGCCGTCGTCGCGGACTGAACGAGCCGGCGCGCAGCGCAGCGCCGTCGCACGGGCACCCGACCGGCGGGCGGTACCCTGGCCGTGTGGTCGAGCAGAGCATGTGGATGCAGAAGGTGCGCGCGGATCCCGGGCACTCGTCGTGGTACGTCGAACGGTTCCGGGCCATGGCAGCCGCCGGTGAGGACGTCGTGGGGGAGGCGCGGCTGGTCGAGGCCATGGTCCCGCCCGGCTCCCGGATCCTCGACGCCGGGTGCGGTCCCGGCCGGCTGGGCGGCCACCTGCACCGCCGCGGGCACACCGTCGTCGGGATCGACGTCGACCCCGCGCTGGTCTCCGCCGCCCGGGAGGACCACCCGGGTCCCCGGTGGCTCGTAGGGGACCTGGCCGAGCTGGACCTGCCCGCCCGGGGCGTCCCGGAGCCCTTCGACGCCGTGGTGTGCGCCGGCAACGTGATGGCCTTCCTGGCCCCCAGCACGCGCCTCGAGGTGCTGCGCCGTCTCCGCCTCCACCTGGCCGCCGACGGCCGGGTGGCCTTGGGCTTCGGCGCCGGCCGCGGCTACCCGTTCGCGGAGTTCCTGCAGGACGCCGAGCGGGCCGGGCTCGTGCCCGATGTGCTGCTCTCCACCTGGGACCTGCGCCCGTTCCGGGAGGACAGCGACTTCCTCGTGGCCGTGCTGCGGACCGCCGAGCACTCCTGATCCCGCCGACCCCTCGGCGGCGACGGGTCCGCGGGGTAGCGTGGACATCGTGAGCACCGCAGCCCTGTCCACCGTCACCTTCGAGAGCCGCTTCGCCCAGGAGCTGGGGGAGCTGTCCGTGCCCTGGCGGGCCGACGACGTCGCCGAGCCCCGGCTGCTGGTGCTCAACGAGCCCCTCGCCGCCGACCTGGGGCTGGACCCGGAGTGGCTCAGTGGCCCGGAGGGCGCACGCCTGCTGGTCGGCAACCTCGTGCCGCCCGGGGCGACACCGGTGGCGCAGGCCTACTCCGGGCACCAGTTCGGCGCGTTCTCCCCGCGCCTCGGCGACGGGCGCGCCCTGCTGCTGGGCGAGATCGTGGACGCCGGCGGCCGCCGGCGGGACCTGCACCTCAAGGGCTCCGGGCGGACGCCGTTCGCGCGCGGCGGCGACGGTCTCGCGGCGATCGGGCCCATGCTGCGCGAGTACATCGTCAGCGAGGCGATGCACGCCCTGGGCGTCCCCACCACCCGGTCCCTGGCCGTGGTGGCCACCGGGCGGCAGGTGCGCCGCGAGACCCTGATGCCGGGGGCCGTGCTCGCCCGGGTGGCGAGCAGCCACCTGCGCGTGGGCACCTTCCAGTACGCCCGCGCCACGGGCGACCCCGACCTCCTGCGCCGGCTCGCCGACCACGCCATCA
The DNA here is from genome assembly GCF_020833785.1 of Kocuria sp. CCUG 69068. NCBI lineage: Bacteria > Bacillati > Actinomycetota > Actinomycetes > Micrococcales > Micrococcaceae > Kocuria > Kocuria sp. CCUG 69068. The sequence continues at coordinate 1,999 of NZ_PDDL01000090.1, read as the reverse complement.
GCCGCCACCACCCCGGCGCCGCCGGCGCCGAGCACCCGTACCTCGCGCTCTTCGAGGCGGTCGTCGCCGCCCAGGCCTCGCTCGTGGCCCGGTGGATGCTCCTGGGGTTCGTGCACGGGGTGATGAACACCGACAACACGACCATCTCGGGGGAGACCATCGACTACGGGCCGTGCGCGTTCCTGGACGCCTTCGACCCGGCCGCGGTGTACAGCTCGATCGACCACGGCGGGCGCTACTCCTACCGGAACCAGCCGGTCGCCGCGCAGTGGAACCTCGCCCGGCTCGCCGAGGCCATGCTGCCGCTGCTGGACGAGGACCAGGACCGGGCGGTGTCCCTGGCGGAGGGGGCGCTCGGGGCGTTCGCGCCGCAGTACAGCGCGGCCTGGTCCGCGGGGATCCGCTCGAAGCTCGGCCTGCCCGAGGACCTCGACGACGAGGTCGCCTCGTTCCTGGTCGACGACCTGCTCGTGCTGCTCCAGCAGAACCGCGTCGACTGGACCTCGTTCTTCCGCGCCCTCGCCGGGACCGCCCGCACCGGCGCGACCGCCGCGCGCGACCTGGTCCTCGACCTGCCGGCCTTCGACGCCTGGGCCGAGCGCTGGCTCGCCGTGGGGCCGGACCCCGAGGCGATGGACCGCGTGAATCCCGTGCACATCCCCCGCAACCACCTCGTGGAGGAGGCCCTCGCCGCCGCCGTGGACGGCGACCTCGACCCGCTGGGACGGCTCCTGGAGGCGGTGACCGCCCCCTACGAGGAGCGTCCGGGCCTGGAGCGCTACGCCGCCGGCCCCCCGGAGGACTTCGGCGCCTACACGACCTACTGCGGGACCTGAGGCGCCGGCCCGAGGTCAGCCGCCGATGTACTCCCCGGTCACGCTGTCCACGGTGCCGTTCTCGATGCCCGTGCACTGGGCGGCGCCGGCCTCCGTCACCGGGTCGTAGTTGATGCAGAAGGCGTCGTAGTAGGGCACCCCGCTCCGCCACGCGGCCAGTGCCTCCTCGTAGCTGAACTTCGCCGGGAAGGGCACGGCCCCGACGTCCGTGCTGACCTGCACCTGGCAGGTCCCGGGGCCGCCCGGGGCGAAGGCGAGGAGCTGCCCGACGGTGTCGACGACGTCGATCCGGTCCTGGCCGGTGCTCATCGCGGCCTGGTAGGCCCGGCAGATCTCGACGGCCACGGCGCGGTCGTTCGTGTCCGCGGTGAGCCGGTGCATGAGACCGCCGCCCGGGGCCGCCTGCTGCTCGATCCCGGAGACGGTCCCGGCGTAGGGCTGCCCTTCGGGCGTCGTGGAGAACGCGGACCACGCGTCGGCGGGGACGGGCTCCGCGGGCGCGGCCCCGGGCTGCGCCGGCGACTCCGCGGCCGGCTCCTCGTCCGCGTCGTCGGGCTGCGCCGCGGGCTCCGTGGACTCCGGGGGCTCCGTGGGCTCGGGGGTCGACTCGGGGGTCGGCTCCGGCGTCGTCTCCGGGGCCGTGCCCGAGGGGGAGGGCGAGGTCCGGGCGGCGGGGGTGTCCTCCTGGACCGGGGGGTCACCGGCGCAGCCGGCCAGGGCGAGACCGGACGCGAGGAACAGACTGGTGACGACGGCCTTCGTGCTCATGGGGTGCCTCTGCTTCGCTGGGGGGCGGGGTTCCCACTGTAGGCGGGCCGGGCGGCGAACCGGGGTGGCCCGCCGGAGAGTTGCCCACCCAAGAGGGGTCAGACGGGGAGGGGCGGGCCGTGCCACGATGCGGAGGGCATGCCGCAGAACTGTGAAGGGGGCCGCTGTGCCGCACCAGATGACGCTGATGTTCCTCAACATCGCGCTGACCCTCGTCCTCGTCGTGTCGTGCTATCTGTACCTGGGCGGCGGGCGCTGGTGGTTCCCGTGCCTGTGGTTCGTCGGCATGGCCGCGGGGTCCCTGTGGGACGCGCTGCCGCACCGCCGCGCCGCGGAGTTCGCCCGCCGCGCCGGTGGTCGGACCGCCTGGCAGGGCTGAGCGCGGCCGCGCGTCC